>CAZXJC010000286.1:0-10092 GCA_964640885.1 uncultured Pirellulaceae bacterium
CACGGCGATCTTTACCACTTGTTTCAGGTTCTTCACCACCGAGGAACTTGGGCTTCATGACCCGGCCACCGACCAGGTGTTTAACCTCGCCACTGTTACTATTAAAGACAATCGTTTCTCGCGGATCTTCACCTCGCTTACGGCCAATTTGCGAGAAGAAGGCGCCGAAACTGTAGTAGTCATCCATGGTCCAGCGATCGAAGGGATGGTTATGGCACTGGGCACATTGAATTCGCATCCCCATGAAAACCTGGGCTACGTTTTCCGAGACTTTCAGCGTATTAGTTTCGTTTTGATAATAGTTAGTGGCAGCATTGGCAAAGGTACCGCCGTTGGAACCTAGTAATTCCTGGACCATGACATCCATCGGGACATTGCTGGCGATTTTAGATTGTAGCCAGTTGTAATAGCGCAACATGGACTTATAGGTGACCTGTTGCGTGGTGCGGATGGTCAAGAGCGCGGCCCACTTCATGACCCAGATTTCAACGAACTCCTTGCGGCCTAACAATTCATCGACGAGAACTTCTCGTTTCTTGGGGTCAGCGCTGGAGATGAAACGGTCATATTCCTCGGCACTGGGGAGAACGCCTACGATGTCCAGGTAGACACGACGCAGGAAGACTTCGTCAGAACAGACTTCCGAGGGAGTGATCCGCAACTTGTTTAACTTCTGGTGAACAAACTCATCAACATAGTTGAAGGTGGGTGTCTTGGGGTCTTCGAACTTGAGGCCCTTGGGCAAGACGATAAACTGGCTGCCGGTCGTATGCGTTTCAAAGCGTGCCATGATGAAGGCTTCGCCTCGGGCATGGGCGGTGACAACACCCTTCTGGTTGACTTCCGCGGAGGTTGCGTTGCTGGTCATGAAGAAAGCCAGTGACGTCACGTCACGTGTGGTTCCGTCGGCATAGCGAGCCAGTACATTTAATTGTTGTTCGGTTCCGTCTCCGTCAAGTACCGCATTGGGCGGATAGAGATGTAGACTTAGGACTGCTGGAACTTCGCCCGGATCGTCCGGGACTGAGGCGTTGAGCCAACGCATCATCGTCTGGCCCATTTCGCTATCTAACCCAAAGCGTTTTCCTCCGGTGTGAGGTGTCGTACCGGTGGATTTTTCCATCAGCAGACAGCCGGCCGGATCGGCCAGGTTGATTCGACGTTCGGGTAATTCACGAGTCAAGCGAAAGTAATCGCCGGCCGGGTCGAACCCGAACAAGGAGAGTCGAAAACCGTCTTTACCACGAGCTGCCCCATGGCAACTGCCCGTGTTACAGCCACCCTTCATGAAGATCGGCATCACATCCAAGCGAAAACTAACGGGACGGTCGGTTTTGGCTTCGCTTACCTGGATCGGGACGACGACCTGGTGGCCCCCGTAGGCAACCGTCAGTTTAGCTTCGCCATCGGCTTGCGGGTAAAGTATATTTTCCTTCAACTGAACCGGCTCTGGTTTATCGAGGGTCAGCTTGGCATCGTTGGTGACATCGCGCGTGATGCCGGTTTCGTCTACCGATTGCACGATGATGGCCTGTCGGTCACGGTTTGTTTTGAGCGTGACTTCACTAGGATACACGCGAATTTCAGTCAATTTCGCGTTTTCTGCTAAGGCGTTAGTCGCCAGCAAAGCAAAAGTAGTCAAGATCGCCATGGAATGAGTAAGGAGTCGTCCGCAACGCATTTCATTTTCCCCTGGTTGTGGCAACGTTCGGTGTTGCCAGGCTGTCATCATCGCTAATACGAATTGACGTAAATTAGTTATTCTGTCCGTCGTGCCGAGGCACGTTAAAAATCTGGTTTCGTCGGTTCTTATTCTCCGCCACCACCACCGGCTTCCGCTTCGGCTTTTTTCTTGGCGTCTAATCGCAGTTGCTGCAATCGCGTCAGCCGTACTTTTTTGACCGGTTCCGGTTTCTTGGGTTCTGGTTTCTTGGCAACCACTGGTGCCGGTTTCGGCGGCTCGTTCTTCTTCGGTGGTAACGGTTTGTCAACGCGTAACTCGGTCGCCCCCACACGACTGTGCATGATCGGTTCGCTGTTTTGCGTGATCAGGACACGACAGAAGATATTCTTATGGGTTCCTGCACGAGTCTCCTTGGTGGTCTTGATGGGGAAAACCAGTTCCTTGGTCTCCTTAGTGATTTCCAACGGAGTGGTAGTAGCACCGGCTGGTAAGCCAAGCAATTCTACCTTGGCTTTGTCCGGGAATTCTCGTCCCTGGTTGATCTTGCAGACGATCTCGGCTTCTTTGCCCTGCTCGGTGGCAGCCCGCTGCATTTCAAAGTTCAGGTATGGTTCGGAGATTTCCAGGGTGGCCAGTTGGGAAGAAATCCAGGCACTACCGCCTGCGTTGGCGGACCCAATTATGTAGTATTTCCACTTCTTAATTCCGGCACTGCCATTGGCACTGATCGGATAAAACGCTTCGTTCTTGCCCTTGGGCATGTTGATGGAACTGGTGGCACTGATGCCCGGCGGGCGGAAAGGCATCTGCAGGTTGATCTGTTCGTCCCACCCTTCTTTTTTATGGGCGACGACTTTTAGCTGCATCGTACCATTGCGAACGATTGGTACCTTAGGCTCGATAATTTCTAGCCGGAAAGGAACTTCATCAACAACACAGACGGGAATACGATTAACGTCGACCGTCCAGTAAATGGATTGGCCGGGGCCGCCACGGATGAAGTCGCCTCGATTCTTATAGCCTCCACTGATCTCCTGCTTCGGATCCGCATGCCTGGCTGTAAAATCGACCAGCTTACCACTGATCGGGGCATCGGCAGCGGCTTCGAAGACCACCGGCATCGTGCTGGCGTTGGATGGCATCGCTTCGGCATGAATGGTAATGCCTGCGGGCATTGCTGCTGGATCGAGGACGACGTCGCCGCCAAAATTGCTGCGACCGACTGTCATCAACGAAGCAAACCGATTTCCCCGCGGAACCACGATCCACTGGCGATACTGTGAGTAACGGGCCACACGTGGAATTCCCACCGTGATGGCCGGCTTGGGTTGAGTCATTTCGACTCGATAAACGAAATCTTCAGCACCCCGGCCCAGATGGTCCGTAACTCGCAAGATGTACTCGCCGTCGGCTGGCACATTAAAGCGGAAGTAGCTGTCGGGGCCGCGAGAGTCATCGTTTCCAGTGATGCGGCCACCATCTGCTTTGTAAATGTTCATCACCGGGTCAAGACCGGAACGGATTCGCCGGGCGTAGCACTCGACGTCCCAGGACTGACCCTTCTTGGCAGTAAACTTGAAATTATCGATATCCGCTTTTTTCTCAATGATACCGTTAAACGCTAGTGGTAACTCGGCAGGTGTGGCCTGCTTGAAATCGTCGTTCGGTTCTGCTTCCAGCACGTTACCGTGAGGAAAGAGGCGGAAGGGGTTGGCAGACGGGGCCACTTGGTCGTTGGCCTTTGGCTCCAGCCCGTATTTTTCCACGGGTTCTGAGGGTAACTGGATCGTTTGTACCAGGTCTCCACTGGGATCGCCCACGAACGTGACCTTGGTCTGCTCACCCAGCTTGCCACCGGCCGGGTAGACGCCGGTCGGTCGCGGGAAGGTTCCTACGTGCAGTCGGTAGCGGGAACCGCCACTGCCACCGTAAGCACTTTCACGAACTTCGACGATGTATTTACCGTCTTCCGGTGCGATGGCTGAAGCAACCGCATCCTGCCACACCAGCGGAGAATCATCCGCTGCCGACAGTTCAAAACGCTTGCTATTGAGGATGGCGACGTAAGGATCAAAGAGGGCAGTTCCCAGTCGCATCCCTTCGATTTCCGCTGAGATACGTTGTCCTTTCTTAGCTTCCACGACGAAGTAATCGACGTCTTCGTTGGTAACGACACCCGTTACGGTGATGTTCAATTCCAGGGCCTGGGGCTCACTGAATTCACTGTTGGGTTCTTTTTCCGGGATCGCTGCGAAGGGGCCGATATAGAATGTTTTGAACTCAGAAACGCCACTGGCAGTTCGCACCTGGGCAACATGCTCACCCAAACGACAATTAGGGGCAACCTTGACGGTGGCCTTGGCGCTTCCGGCGACTGCTTCCAGTTTGAGAACTTCAATACCTGGACTGTAGAAGAGGATTTCTTTCGCGTCGGCCAGTCGTGACCCGTTGAACGAGAGGACTGATTCGACTCCCCGCTGGATTCCGCGAGGTTCGATTCCTCCCAGTGACGGCGAAGCAGCTTGTAGGCTGGCAGAGGCCAGCATCAAGAGTGCGGCGATGGCAGAAACGAGTCGTTGTTGTGAGTGTCGCATAAGGGCATCCAGTTCTTAATTCAATGCGTTGAAAATAGTTTGTATTAAAACAGCAAGCCATGCTCACAGGTGAGACATGGCTTGCACCAATTTATCTACTTATTAGGTCGTTTCGTAGGGATTGCATGACCTGTACGTGCTCTTGCTAATTAAGCCAACAACTCCTGACGAACCTTACCACCGTTAACAATTTCAATTGGGCGATCGCCAGGTGCCATCAATTCCTTGTCGGAAGTGATGCCCATGCATTTGTAGATCGTGGTCGCCCAGTCTTCTACGTTCAAGGCATCTTCTTCCGGCTCACTGGCAGTCGGGTTCGAGAGACCGTAGACGGAACCTTTCTTGATTCCACCACCAGCCATCAAGACACTGAATACCTTGGGCCAATGATCACGACCGGCACTACCATTGATCTTAGGTGTGCGACCAAATTCACTGGCCGTGCAGACCATGGTGGAGTCGAGCAGGCCTCGTTGATCCAAGTCACGGATCAAAGCTGCGTAGGCCTGATCAAAGGCGGGCATCGAACCCTTGAAGCCATTGGAAATGTTCGAGTGCATGTCCCAGCCACCGTAGGTGAGCGTGACAAAGCGAACACCAGCTTCAACCAGTCGACGGGCCATCAGCAAGCGAGCACCCGCGGTGTTGCGACCGTAAGCATCTCGCAGCTTGCCATCTTCCTTGTTGATGTCAAATGCCTCGCGGGCCTTTTGCGAACTGACCATGCTGTAGGCACGTTGATAGAACGAGTCGACCGCATCAAGCGAGTCGCCTTTTTCCTTGGTCTTAAAGTGGTCGTTGACCGCATCCAGGATTTTTCGACGACGGGCGAAACGCGTGTCATTGACGCCACCGGGTAACTTCAGGTCGCGGACGGTAAAACCGCCACTAGCCGGGTCGGAACCGAGGCTAAAGGGTGCAAAGGATGAACTGAGGTAGCCCGTGCCGGCGAAAACATTCGGTTGATTCGGGATACAGACGTACGGAGGTAAGTTGTTGCGGGAACCGAATTCGTGACTGACTACCGTTCCCATGCTCGGGAACTGCAAGGCAGGACTCGGACGGTAACCGGTGAACATGTTGTGCGTACCACGCTCATGAGCCGCTTCACCGTGAGACATTGAATTGCAGATCGTGATCTTGTCAGCGATCGTTGCCGTCTGCTTTAAGGTTTCACCGATTCGGTAGCCGGGGATCTTAGTCTGAATCGAATTCATCGGACCACGATACTCGAGCGGGGCGTACGGCTTGGGATCAAAAGATTCCTGGTGAGCCATGCCACCCGGGAAGAAAATAAAGATGACCGACTTAGCAGTCCCTTCTTTACTCTCGTAGAACTTTTGGTCCGCTTGAGCTTGTTTCATTCGATAGAAGTCAGCCAGCGTGATGCCAAGACCACCCAAGAAACCGACATGCATGAAACCCCGACGATCCAGGTTGTTACCTTTACACTTCATAGAATTGTCTCTCCGTAATGATCATTCACTTAGAAGTAGAAGTAATTGTTTACTTAATTCGAAAAACCAACTTTTCTTTTTCGGTCACCCCTCCAAGTGGCGTGATCGAAAACAAAACGTTTGTGTCGTTGTTTTACTGTAAGGCAGGCTCTTCGGAAAGCCACCAGGCAGGATTGAATCTGAATGCTTTCTAAATTTTTCTGACACAGCGTTAAATTCGGGTTTTAAGATAACCGACTCAACCAAAAATGTCAAAAAGCATTCGCGATGGTTGATATGTTTTTTTGGAGAAACTTGCTAGCAGAAACCACTCCTTAGAGGGGGGGCAGTTGGTTTCCACGGTCTGCCCCCCTGGGACGCTTTTGCTGGGACGAGTTTTCAGCGGGTTATTCTGCTGTCATTTCGTCATGCGGTGTTAGCTCCTCGCGGAGGATGCGAACCTCTCGAGGAGCTTCGATTCCCAAGCGGACCTGGTCCCCGGAAAGTCGTACGATTGTGAGTGTAATGGATTCACCTAACTGTAGTTTCTGATTCTCTTTGCGTGACAAAACGAGCACGTTTCACCTCCTTGTTTGTTCCGGATAACTGTTAAGGCCACTGTCCTTCACGGATCTTTCGGACCCGTAACCAATTGAATCTCTCAAGCAGCTTGCGGTTGGGGCCGCCTAGCCGTGGAAACGTTGGCCAAGGAGGGTGGGCCGACAAGCTGGACGTGCTGCTGGCGTTCACCAGCGGAACCGTAAAAGAGAATCGTGTTGCGGTCGGTCTCCCAGACGGCGGTTAACTTCAAGCTGCGAGGACCATAGAGGCAGTAGAGCATTCCGCACGGTTTGCCTCGTCGTATGAGGATCCGTTCGGTCATCTGGAAAACACCAACTTCCAATTGATTTTGAGCACACAGGTACTCGTAAACATAGTTGCGTAAAGCCTGAACATTGGATATTCGAACGGTTGTTGCCGGCATAGTTAGGACCTTTGAAAGTATCGAGGGGGGAAGCAAGGCAACGAACCAAACGGCATGTCACCTTGAAATGTAGGCAAAATACATAAAATGTATCTAATAAGGACTATCGGTAGGATGCGAAAAGAAATTTGGTTTTCCTTATCAGGGTCAGGTTGGACATGCTAACCCCCTCGATAGAACTAGCCTGGAAGGGGCACCACGATCTGCTTCAATGCTGGTCAGCGCTGAGGGGACCGGCTAGGATAGGAGCCCCGGTCTCACGGGAAGTCAGCGTGTCTGAAAATTCATCGTTTCAAAAATATCGAGGAGATGGGTGCAATGCTCCAAAAACTGATCAATATCAAATGGCTCGTGGCTGCGTCCCTTTTAATCTGGGGCCAGTTGACTCTGGCTGTACCAGTCGTTGAGTCGGCGGATTTTGTCCTGGCGCAGGATAAAGAAGGGATCACGGTCAGTCGCGATGGAAAGCTGGTCACGCGCTACCTGGTCTTCTCCGGTGCCAAGCCGATCCTATGGCCAGTCAAGGGTCCTTACGGTGACGATATTACCCGGGGGTACCCGATGCGGGAGGCCTCGGCCACCGAACGCAGCGACCACATCCACCATCGTTCGTTCTGGTTTACCCATGGGAATGTCAATGGCATTGATTTTTGGAGTGAGGGGAAAGACCACGGCAACATCGTCCACCGCAAATTTTCAGTCGTCAAAGGTGGCGAGCAGGCGGTTATTGTCAGCCACAACGATTGGCTGTCAGCCGATGGCAAGAAAGTTTGCGAGGATGTTCGTCGCCTGACTTTTGGTGCCGATGGAAAGTCTTACTGGATCGATTTTGACACGACCGTGACTGCTTCGGAAGGTCCGGTCAAGTTCGGTGACACCAAGGAAGGTTCATTTGGGGTACGGGTGGCTGGCTCGATGAAGGTTACTTCGAAACCTGCTGGTCACGTCATCAATACCCATGGTGACAAGGATGGTAAGGCCTGGGGTAAGGCCGCTCCCTGGGTGGATTACTATGGTTCGGCAGTACCAAAGGGAAAAGTTGTCGGGATTGCCATCATGAACCACCCTTCCAGCTTCCGTTATCCTACCTACTGGCATGTTCGCACCTATGGACTATTTACGGCTAATCCCTTTGGATTGCATCATTTCAAGGGTGATAACTCGATTGATGGTTCGCACCAGATGAAGAAAGGCGAGACCATGACGCTACATTATCGAGTGCTCGTTCATCCGGGTGATGTTCAGCAGGGTGGCGTTGCCGAGGCGTTTAAAAAGTATACCGGGCTAAAGAAAACGCCTCTCAAGTAGACGGCTCGCACGGAACACTACTTGCGCGACGATGTGCTGATTTGCCAGTACCGCTCTGGTGGTACTTCGGGATAGTTTTCCAGGCAGGTCTCCGCCTGTTCGATCCGTTTGCGATCTGTTTCGGTCAACTGCCAATTCGTCAGGTGGCGACTGCGCATTTTTTGGGTGCCATCGGCGGTCGCATTGACTACCACCGTCCGTTCGATTTCTGCGGGGATAAGTCCATGCTTGGCTAGTGACTGGTTCAACTCAATACGGCCGAAGGGTGGTGGGTTACCAAATCGCGTCGCATTGAGTCTCGCGTACCAATCAGCAAACAGCTGAAACCTTTGGGCAAATTCCGGATGTTTTGGCTTGATTCCCTTAGCACGATAGGTCAGCTTTACATCGGTCAGGGTTAAGACCTGTTCGTCT
The DNA here is from genome assembly GCA_964640885.1 of uncultured Pirellulaceae bacterium. Taxonomy (GTDB): domain Bacteria; phylum Planctomycetota; class Planctomycetia; order Pirellulales; family Pirellulaceae; genus JAZADA01. The sequence continues at coordinate 8,422 of CAZXJC010000286.1, forward strand.
GCTTCGTACGTCTCCTGGAATTTGGGTGCCAGCAAGTGATTGGTGGCCGCGGAGGATTGAGGTTGCGATTTAACCGATGCCATAAAAGCCATCAACTGGCTGGTGGAAATACTGGTCTTCATTTTACGTCCTCTATCGACTAGTACGATCGAGCCGCGCGGAATATCGAAGATCGTGATTTCTTCCCCGTCCGGACCCATGAAGTCGTAGATGACTTGAGCGCGAAAGATCGTCAGCGTTTCCACGATCGGATCGACTTGGGAACCAGAGAAAACGTCGGTTTCCATGCGAAAGTCGCCGGTTGAAGCTGTTTCAGGTAAACGCTTGAAAGCGGTCAGTGCAGCTGCCATGACCAGCACCACCAGTGAAATGACTTGTAGTCGCCTCATTCATTAACTCCCATACTTTTTAGTACCGACCCTGACCAGGGGGCCCAAGCGTACTGGAAAGACTTAGGGGGTGTCCAGCGGAATCAGTAACCGGCAAGGTAGGCGAGATACTGCTAGCATTCCTATCTGGAGGGGAACTGGTTCGCCTCTCTTTTTACGCTTTCAATTTGTTAAACTTGCCGATACTTAAACAGACTGCTCTGCCGGTTGCCAGGGCTGAGAAGCGGCTCAATTGAGGATCTTGGAGTGTCTACATCGCAACGTATTTTGGTGACCGGGGGAAGTGGCTTCCTCGGTTCTCATCTCTGTGAACGATTGCTGGCCGCTGGTCACCAAGTCCTCTGCCTGGACAATTTTTTCAGCAGTCAACAAGAGAACGTTGCTCACCTGCTTGATGAAGCTGGTTTCGAACTGATTGAGCATGATATTACCAGTCCAATTCAACTGGACGTTGACCAGATCTACAACTTGGCTTGCCCAGCCGCGCCGGGACACTACCAGTACAACCCGATCAAAACGGTGAAGACTTCGGTCCTGGGGGCGATTCATGTGCTGGGAATGGCAAAACGTTGCCAGGCGCGAGTCTTGCAAGCGTCCACGAGTGAAGTTTATGGCGATCCGCTCGTCCATCCCCAGACAGAAGACTATCGGGGAAATGTTAGTTCGATAGGTCCCCGGGCCTGCTATGACGAAGGAAAGCGAGCCGCGGAAACTCTCTTCATGGACTACCATCGAACGCATGCTGTTAACATTCGACTGGTACGAATCTTTAACACCTACGGCCCTCGGATGCATCCATTTGATGGGCGGGTTGTCTCCAATTTTGTCCTGCAAGCGTTAGCCGGAGAGCAGTTAACAGTCTTTGGAGATGGCGAGCAAACGCGTTCTTTTTGTTACCGCGATGACCTGGTGGAGGCGCTGATCAAGACGATGGCAGCCGAAGATGACTTTATTGGTCCGGTTAACCTGGGAAATCCCGAGGAGTACACGATTCGTCAATTGGCAGAAACTGTCATTGAATTGACGGGAAGCTCTTCTGAACTGGTCTTCAAACCGCTGCCACCGGACGATCCGGTCCGCCGTTGTCCCGATATTAGCCTGGCTCAAGCCCGTCTTCAGTGGGAGCCCACGGTTACTTTGCGGGAGGGCCTGGAACGGACAATCGAATGGTTCCGAGATCTCGATATCAGTGCCTATCGACCACCAACCCCTAATTACTAGGCAAGCTATTTTCGCATTGCCTGGTGACCACGCTGGCAACCCAGTTGCAGGCTTCGCTAAA
>CAZXJC010000287.1:0-3163 GCA_964640885.1 uncultured Pirellulaceae bacterium
AAGACCCAGGACTCTAGCTTCATAAACTTGTCGTATTGGGCATTCTCGTGGCTTTTTCCTGCCAATGTGTGGTTCTCTAGCTAAGTGTTGGAACGTCCTGTAGTGGTAGTATCTACGCCCGCGGACCCTGCGAGTAGTAGGGCTACTCGCAGGGTCCGGGTCCAGACGCCTTACCGTTGTCTAGAAGGAGTGAGCATCAAACTGCCAGAACCAGTTCCAGCCGCTGGCGTTGAGCGTGTCATTGCCGCTCCCGCCATTAAGGTAGTGGCGATTTGCACGATTGCCGTTAAGGTCCAGTGTATCGTTCCCACTTCCGAGGCTGGCATAAAAGCGATCAGTGGCGACATTGCTATAGGCGTCCACATAGTCGTTGCCCGTGCCGCCGTAGACAGTGAAGTCCTCGCTATGGTTGTGCCCGGCAAGCAGCTCGTCAGACCCACTTCCCAGTTCGATGTGAATGTCATCACAGATGGCGTTGGAATGGACTCGAACTTCGTCCTTTCCTTTTCCGCCAAAGATACGAAGGTCTTCGGCCGTGCTGCTGTTGGCGATCAGGTAATCCTTGCCCGATTGACCGTCGATGCGAATGTCATCGTAGGCCCGGCTGTTCTCGACTCGCAGGGCGTCGTTCCAGGTCCCGCCATAGAGCCTAATGTCATCACGGGCAGTGCTATCGTCGACGTAGACAAAGTCACTCCCAGACCCAGCGCGAATTACGATGTCACGTTCCGTGTCGATTTCACTGACTTCGATCCGATCAGCACCATAACCCCCCTTGATACTCAGGTCGCGGCCCGCAGTGATCTCAGTGAGGTCTATTTCGTCGACACCATGGCCGCCGTCGATGGTGATATCGTGCCGCGCCTTGACTTGGTCCATGTTAAGGTCATCGGAACCATCGCCAAGTTTAATCGCCAGTTTGCTGTGCCATTTGTTGTTTAAGTTGACATCCTTTACTTCCAAATCATCATGTCCGCCCTTGAGGTCGATCCTGATGTCGTCCTTGAGAGTCAGGGTGAAGGCTTTGCTGCGGCCGTTGATGAGGGTGCCATTTTTGCCGCTGACGCGAATCTTGTCCGTGGCCACTTCTTCCACGACAATCTGATTATTGGCGTCGTCGCCGGTGATATGGATGTCATCGGATACCATTTGTACGGCTACGTCGCCGGCCATTAGATTTCGCGTCTCGAGCGATTCGAGTCGGCAAGTTCGTTGTTGCGTTCTGTTTTTCATAGTTTTGCTCCTGTGTGAAAACGATGTTCTTTGTGGTTCTCGTAAATGGTCTGTTTTTGACCGTAAATTGCGTGGTTCCTATCGAACAATGACCTTTGGGCGGCGGGGCGGCCAAAAAAAAAGGAAAAACTTCTGTTTTCCCGGGGAGCGGTTCGCTTGTCTGTCGCTGGATAGCGCAACCGACCTGAAAATGCTGTGTTAGAATTCGAACTGGCCGGTGCGGCCAGTTCAAAAAGGGGCTACTTCTTAGAGGTGCGGGCTGTGGGAGAAGTGGAAAAAGAACCTCAGTTGGTTTACCAGGAGCGGGCTATGCTCGTTCTCTCAGGAGCGACCTATCTGACGGAGGGACCGAAAGTTACTGGTGACTGCCCGGTTTGTAAGCAGGAGAGGGTGAGCTTTGCAACGCAACTAAGCGCCCATACGATTTGGCTGCTGATTCTACGGCTTTGGACGTTCCGAACGATAACCGCCCGCTGTCTCAGTTGTGATCATTGGTGCCGGGTCAAATTGGGTGACCTGGAACTGGTGAAAATGAGTTCGCCAGAACAATTGGCGACGGCGTTAACTCCACTGCGTTATCAGGACTGGACTTGGGTCGGTCGACTGTGGGCACTTGCGGCGATCCTGTTCTGCTGGCTTCCGGGCGTAGGTCTGATTGTGACCTTTGTCGCTTGGCGACAGACGCGGTATATGGCGAACGGCCTTGCGACGGTCTTGGTGATCGCCGCGTTGGTGCTGGCCATTATCATGGCCACCATTCTGCTGGCGGTGGTAGGAAGCGGACTGGTGAAAGCTCTGGCCTGAATGATAGCGATCGCACCTGGACATCGGCTGGCATGGCGAACCTCGTTTGCAGGGCGAGGAAGCAAGAAAAGATCAGTTGATATTGTGGACGCGCGTCGGCTGCGTACGTAACTGTTATTAGGGAACCGCTGAGCGGTAGACGAAGTCCTAAATAACAGTCGTGAGGGGGGCTCCAGTTGTGATCCGTAATCATCGAGATCGTCACCGTGGCGGTTTGCCGGACCCCGTTGGGAATCGCCGGGAACAGTCGTTTCATGCTGCGGTTAACGATCCGACAATTTCAATTGCGGCGACCTGGCGCGAGCGGTGTTCGAAGGAAAGGGTTGCTCTGGTCGCCTTTTTGCTGTGCTTTGTCAGTGGTTTCGTGAAGGTTCCCGCGGACGGGTTGTTTATTTGGGTCGCTGGCGGGTTGCTTGGGATCGCGCTTTTACGGCTGTTGTGCAGGCTCTTGATAAGGATCGGTGATTTTTTCGTCTTTCCGAGGGTGAACGGCCGGAAGTAACCGGTAAGCCGTCCATTCTGACATGCTAGGGGCCGTAGCTTCGTTCGGATTCCGTAGCTGCGATAAGGGCGGGCATTGATATCGCTGGATCGCGCATGATAAAATGAGTCACAGAGTCGATTGAGTTTCCCAAACAGATAAGGGCTTCTTGTGATCGTTGTTGGCAAATGATGTTGCGACCAAACCTAGTTCTCGTACTGCTTGTGGTTGTTGGCTGTGCTAGCCAAGTGGCGGCCGACGAGCCAGCAGATCTGCCGTGGATGCTCTCCGCGCCCAAGCGAGTCACACCGCCAAAGGTTGACGCGCTTCCCAAAGGGGCCCGGATCGTAAATTCGATTGATGCGTTTGTCCAATGGGAACTGGCGGGCAAGAAGCTTGTTTCGGCTCCCCGGGCCGACAAGTATACCCTCATACGTCGAGCCTATTTTGATCTGACGGGACTGCCGCCGGCACCCGAACGAATCCGGGCGTTTGTCGCCGACAAGTCTCCAAACGCCTGGGAGGACTTGATTGAAGAGCTTCTCAAGTCACCGCAGTATGGCGAACGTTGGGCTAGGCACTGGCTCGACGTGGCCCGTTATGCCGACTCGCAGGGATTCGAAGGTGACAACAGCATTCCGAACG
>CAZXJC010000288.1:0-5730 GCA_964640885.1 uncultured Pirellulaceae bacterium
CATGTCTGGGAAAAATTGCAACTGTTGGGAATCACGCCGTCCGACGGCATCACGGATGCTGCCTTCATGCGGCGAGTTTCTGTCGACATCCTGGGGCGGCTTCCCTCTGCTGAAGAGGCGAGAGCTTTCCTGGCTGATGGGCGAGCCGACAAACGCGCACGTCTTGTTGATACCTTATTGCAACGGCCGGAATATGTTGATCATTGGGCTAGCAAGTGGATGGACCTGTTGCGTCCGAATCCTTACCGAGTTGGCATCAAGGCAGTCCTGAATTACGACAACTGGATTCGTGAGAGTTTTCGTCAGAACAAGCCTTATGATCAATTCGTTACGGACCTGGTGACGGCGCAAGGAAGTACTTGGCGTAATGGAGCAGCTACCCTGTTTCGGGACCGGCGTTCTCCAGATGAAATCACGACCATGGTTAGCCAGTTGTTTCTTGGGGTGCGGTTGGAGTGCGCCAAGTGCCATCATCATCCATTTGAGAAGTGGAGCCAGGAAGATTTCTACAGCCTGGCAGCTTACTTTAGCCGCGTTGGCCGTAAGGGAACCGGCTTATCGCCACCGATCTCTGGTGGCGAGGAAATCATCATGCTGGCCAAATCGGGCACGGTGCGGCATCCCATCTCGAACGAGGAACTTGCCCCCCGTCCGCTCTTTGGCGACGCGGTAGTTATTCCAGAAACGGAAGATCCTCGCACTGCCCTGGTTGAATGGATGACATCTCCTGAAAACGATTACTTTGCTGAAGTGATCGTAAATCGCATTTGGGCAGATCTTATGGGCCGTGGTCTCGTAGAACCAGTCGACGATTTGCGAATTACCAATCCTCCTTCCAATGGCCCTTTGCTCAAGGCACTGGCCGGGCATCTTCGTGAGCAACAGATTGATCTTAAAAAGCTGATTGGCACTATTGCCAAATCGCACGTCTATTCTTTAAGTGCCGTGCCAACGGAGCGTAATGTTTCCGATACACGTAACTATTCCCGGTTTTACCGGCAGCGACTACGGGCTGAAGTATTGCTCGATGCAATTACCGATATTACGGAAGTTAGCGATTCCTTTTCGGCCATGCCGCCGAAATCCCGAGCTAACCAAATTTGGACAACGCGAGTAAGCTCGCTGTTTCTCGATACTTTTGGGCGGCCGAATCCCAACCAGGACCCCCCTTGTGAGCGGATGCCAGAAAGCACAGTCGTTCAGACATTACACTTGATGAATGCTCCAAATTTGCATAATAAGTTGACTACGGATGCTGGATTTGTTGCTAGAATGGCAGCCAGTGAGTTGCCTGCAGAAAAAATTGTGGAAGAATTGTATTTACGCTGCTATACGAGGTTGCCAACCGCAGAGGAGTTAGTGGTAGGCCGGCAGGTTTTTGAGCAAAGTAAGGATAATCGCCGCCAGGCAACCGAAGACTTATTATGGGCGTTAATGAATACGCCGGAGTTTGTTTTTAAGAACTAGGATCCCCGATTGTTGAGGATGATGGTCATGAAGAGTCGGACGAATTGCGAAGGTGTAACACGCCGCGATTGCTTGCAGCTAGGTATGGGTGGATTGATCGGCGGAGGTCTCGTCGGCGCACTTAGAACTCAGGCATTAGCAGCCAGCGAAGGATCAAGTCGTCGTCAGGCCAAGCGTTGTATTCTCATCTGGCTCGATGGGGGCCCGACCCATTATGAAACGTTCGATCCCAAACCCGATGCGCCACTTGAAATTCGAGGGGAGTTCGGCACGTTGGCAACCAAGGTGCCTGGTGTTCGTTTCTCGCATCACATGAAGAAACTTGGCGGTATTATGGACCGACTGGCCGTCGTTCGTTCCATTCGTCACAACCAGGGTAATCACGGGGCAGGTAATCATTACATGATGACCGGTGCGCCACCTCGCATTCCGGTTGGGTGTGGAGCGTTTGTCAGTTTTCATCCCAGCCTCGGTTCGGTGGTTTCAGCAGAATGTGGTGCTCCGGAAGGATTGCCGGCCTACTTCTCGATGCCCAGAATGTCGCGTTCTGGTGGGCCGAATTTCCTCGGAGCCAAGCACGCTCCGTTCGTTGTTTCTGACAATCCAGATAGCAGCGATTTTCGAGTTCGCGATGTAGCCTTGCCGAAAGGCTTGCAGGGCGAGCGTTTCCTGGGGCGGCAGGACTTGCGGAAGAGCGTGGACCGTCTGCTTCGCATCCAGGACAAGACGGCTGGTGATCCAGCACTGGCTCTCGATGAATTCTATCGCCAGGGTTACCAGTTGGTGACTTCCCAGGAAGCACAGAAAGCGTTTGATATCCATCAGGAACCGGACAAGATACGAGCTGAATATGGGCGGAATTCGTTTGGTCAACAAGCGCTACTGGCCCGTCGCCTGGTCGAGGCTGGCGTGCCTTTCGTAACACTCTATCAGGGTGGATGGGATCATCATACGGATATCTTTAAGCGACTTAACGATCGCTTGCCAGCGTTCGAGTCGACCATCGCTACACTGATTATGGATCTCGAGCGTCGTGGCATGTTGGATGACACCTTGGTGATCGCCCTTGGTGAATTTGGACGAACCCCGAAAGTTAATGAGCGGGGTGGACGCGATCACTGGGCTAACGCCATGTCGGTGATGTTTGCCGGTGGGCACACGCCCGGTGGCCAGATTGTGGGAGCCACAGATCGGAAGGGTTACGCAGCAGTTGAACGCGTCCTTTCTCCGGAAAACTTTGTCTCCACCATCTACCAGAAATTGGGTATTAACCCGGGGAAAGTGCTCTATACCCCGGAAGGTCGACCCACGCACCTGGTTAGCGATGCTACTCCGATCCGTGAGTTGATGGGATGAGAGTCGATCAGTCGATTCCTATAGTTGGCGCTGCTAGTTTGTTGCCATGCCAAATCGCACGTGCCCGACTGCGTGTGCTGTTTGCAGGATTGCTGCTGCTACTGCCCGCCCAGGCTGTAGATGCTGACCCCCCCACGCTGGATTATTTTTTTCCGCCGTCTGTGCGACGAGGAGAAACGGTTACCGTTACTGCTGCGGGAAAGCTCGATCCATGGCCAGTCCAAGCCTGGGTGAATCGACCGGGGCTGCAATTAGAAGCGGCAAAGGAGAAAGGTAAGTTTAAGGTAACCGTGGCCCCGGACGCTAACGGTGGTTTTTACCTGGTCCGTTTGCATAATGCGGCAGGTGCCACCGTCTTGAAACCGTTGGTCGTGGGTGAACTGCCTCAACTGGTTGAAAAAGAGCCCAATGACAAACCAGACGATGCCCAGGTGGTTGCCGAGTCATCCACCGTTAATGGAAAACTGGCCAAGGGTGGAGATGTGGACCAGTTTTCGATTCAACTGAAGAAGGATGAGCGGTTGGTCGTGGCTGTCCAAGCGAACCAGGTCCTGGGAAGTCCTATGGATGCCATCATCCAGGTAACGGATGACAAGGGTTTCATCTTGGCTCAAAATGACGATGGTCGTCTGTTGGATCCGATGGTTGTTTTTACAGCGCCAAGTGCGGGAACCTACATGGTGCGTGTGTTTGCTTTTCCGTTAACTCCTAATAGCACCATTGGGTTTGCGGGAGCTGATAACTTTGTTTATCGCTTGACCCTGACGACGGGGCCTTATCTTGATCATGCGTTTCCAGACCTGGAATCAGAAGGGCAGTCATCGCTAGTCCATTTTGGTGGCTGGAACTTTGCTGCCAGTGAGCCGCCAATCGCCTTGACTGACGTTAGCGTTCTGGATCCAGGCAGCCCGGAACAGTTACTGGTCACCCGCCCTCAGTCGGAGAATTTTGTTGTCCTGCCGAAAATTCCCGTGGTTGCGATGGTGGCAGAGGAATCCAGTTCGCCAAAACAACCACAGGATATTCCGATTCCCGTAGTGATTGGCGGGAAAATCGAGTCGCCGAAGGATCAGGACGTTTTCCGGTTTAAAGCAACCAAAGGAACGGCGATTCTCTTCGATGTAATTTCTCGAAATCAGGGCTATGCCATGGACCCGTTTTTGCAGGTGCGAGATGGGACGGGAAAGGTCCTGGGTGAAGTCGATGATACGGATAAGAAACGTGATTGCCAGTTGGCCTTTGTTCCTCCTGCTGATGGAGTTTACGACTTACTGGTTCGCGACCTGCATCAGCATGGTGGGGAACGTTATGTTTATCAGGTCCACGCGCGAGTGCGTGAGCCAGATTTTGAATTAAAAATGGCCAAGGGGGTATATCTGCTTAAGTCCAAGGAGATGGTTGAAATTCGAATGGACGTGATACGGAAACATGGGTTTGCAGAGGAAATTTCTGTTTCCGTTGAGGGGTTGCCTGAAGGTGTTTCCGCAAAACCTCTCAAATCCCTGGCCAAGGGAACTTCGGCGACGAAGCTTAAGCTGTTCATCCAGGGAGAATCAAAAGCGTTTTCTGGAGCGATCAAGATCGTCGGGACAACGGCAGATGGCAAGAAAATCCGCCTGGCCCACTACCTGGTACCGACCTTGAACTGGAAACGAATCGACCCCTGGTTGACGGTAGTTTCCGAGTAGCCCGTTTGTCAACTGTGCATGATTTGCCCGCCGTCGACGTTGACAGTTTGTCCGGTAACGTTGCAGCAACGGGGGGAAGCCAGGAAGACGGCCATGGCTGCTATTTCTTCGACAGTTTGCCAGCGGCCTAGTGGTAAGACTCGCTGTAACTTGTCGGCGGCCCATTCTTCGTAGGTTAAGCGGTCCTCAACTGGTTGGCCATCGTACCAGGCTTGCCAGACACTCTGGTTGACACTGGTTTTGACCATGCCGGGTGAGAGGGCATTTACACGTACCGAGTAAGGTGCGAAATCCTTAGCGGCTACTTGCATGAAATTGATTAGACCTGCCTTGGCGGCACTATACGGAGGATCCGTCTGGGATCCACATTGCCCGGCAACCGAGACCAGGAACAGTAACGAACCGTCACTCGTTTTCTGCAATACGGGTGTGAAAGCGTGAGCCACGTTGACGGCCCCCAGCAGATTGATTTGCAGGACCCGGTCCCAGTCGGCAGGTTCTAGATTCCAGAAAGGAAAGCCATATTTCCCGGAGCCGGCACCGACGGCATACACGACGTGCTGGCAGGGCCCCAGTTCGGACAGTGTTTGCTCCGCTGCTGCCTTGACCTGTTCCAGGTTGGTGGCGTCCAACACCGTTGACACAACATCCAAGTTAGACTGTTTTTTCAGGTTTTCGGCAGCAGTCGTTACCTGGGGATCAATGTCCCAGAGAGCAACGCGGCACCCTTCCTGGGCAAATTCAGTTGCGATAGCCAGGCCGATTCCCTGGGCGGCGCCCACGACAACGGCTCCGGCATCCTGGAGTTGAAGATCCACGTTTCAAGCTTTCATGATGTTTCCGAGCCGGGACTCGGTGGCGGCGTACATAATTCGATCACGTGTCCGTCCGGGTCCCGAAAGATAATCTGGGTTGCACCATCGGGTCGTGTTCGCCGCGGATGTTATTCGACCTGCTGATCCACCAGGTGTTGTTCCCAGGCGTCGATGTCATCCACCATCAGGGCGTAGTGGTTTCCACGGTTGTGCCCGACCACATCCAGTTCGCGCCCACCGATCAGGTGTAATTCCTGGTCTTCACCCAGCAGGTACCAGGCTCCGGGAAAGTCAAAGTCGGGTCGGGGAATCGACTTTAGTTGCAGGATTAGCGAATAAAAATCACAGCTGGCTTCGACATCCTGAACAAGTAATGCCACGTGATTATGTTGAGTTGTTTTCAT
>CAZXJC010000289.1:0-6081 GCA_964640885.1 uncultured Pirellulaceae bacterium
TCCGGTAAAAGCCTCACTTCGACCATGCTCAAGGTCTTCTTAATCCCCGACAAGAAGCAATGGCGACTCGGGGTGCAAGCTTCTGGAGAAGTCAGATCAGATACGGAAACCCGGCGACGTGCTGCCACTTTCCACAACAAGGGATCATCTCGTTATACCGTCAACAAAGATCTGCTCGTTGATCGACGTGGTATACGAGTCGGACGAGCGGTGGCCGAAACAGACATTGAATCAGAACTATTGGGCTTTGAAACTGCTTTTGATTCGTTGCCGCTGGTCGGTTCCATGATGCGATCGTTTGTCCGGAATCAGTACCATTCCCAGGAAGGCCAGGCTCGCACCGTTTACGAGAATCGTGTTTCGCGACGGGCTCGCAACCAATTCGATGAAGAAATCACCAGTCAACTGGTCAACTTGGAAAACCGTTTCCAGTCCCGTTACCTGAGCCCTTTGAAACAATTAAATCTCGCTCCCATGGCAGTCGATCTGCAAACCACGACAGGCTCTCGCTTGATCCTTCGTTATCGCCTGGCTGGCAACCAGCAACTGGCGGCTCACACACCGCGACCCCGAGCACCAGGGGACAGTCTGCTAAGTATCCAGATCCATGAATCGGCCCTCAACAATACCCTTCAGAACTTGAAGCTGGACGGAAAACGAACCGATTTAAGATCTCTTTACCGGGACATTGCAGAAGCATTTGATCGATCCGACATCACGATCCCGGAAGATATTCCAGCCAATGTCACGGTCGCCATGGCAGACCATGAAGCGGTCAAAGTACGGTTTGAAAACGGCAAAGTAAATTTGCGGATTCACCTAAAAGAACTCAAGAGCGGTACCCGTCACAAGTGGCGAAACTTTATCCTGTCTGCGTCTTATCGGCCAGCCATGGATCAGCTGACCGCCAGTCTTTATCGTGACGGACATCTGCAATTTGAAGGAAAACATTTGCGACTCGGAGACCGTGTTGCCTTGCAAGGAATTTTCAACAAGGCACTACCGCGTACCCGACCAGTCAACATTTTCAACAAGAACATCGCCGAGCATGACCGGCTGCAAGATTTGACTGTCAGCCAGTTCGTGGTTCGCGATACCTGGATTGGTGTCGCCATTGGCCCTCGGGAAAAAGCGGAACCGCACGTCGCAAGACGACGCAAGAATCGCCTAGAATGATATCTCTTCAGCAAAAGAGAGCCTAGAGAAATCAATCCCGAGGCTGATCTCTGGGACCGTATCGTCCCAGGTACTCCTCCACCGGGTACTTGCTGGCATTCTTCTGCATCTTGGCTGCCAGTGTCGTGGAAATGTCAATCTGCAACCGGTTGGCCAAGGCTAGGGCATAAGAAATAACATCAGCTAACTCTTCACCGACGGCTTCCAAGTTCTGCGGCTGTTGAAGAAATTGCTCAGCTGTTTCTCCTGAAATCCACTGGAAATGTTCCATCAGTTCCGCAGCTTCAATCGCCAGTGACATGCTGAGATTCTTCGGTGTGTGGAAAGGTTCCCATTGACGGGCGGCCACGAACTCAGCGACCTGGGTACGCAACTCGTTAACGGGTGTTGTCTGGTCAGTCATTCGTTTTCTCTGAGTCTCTGCTCGGTTTACCAATGAATGTCGGCAGCTACTGCTTGCACAGCAACCAGCAACTGTTCGATATCTTCCAGGAAAACATGGCCAATATTGCCAATTCGAAATGTCTCTGCACCGCTAACTTTACCTGGATAGATCACGAACCGACGTTTTTTAAGTGCCTCGTAAAATTCAATGAAGGAAAAAGTTTCGTCCTTCGGATAATGAAACGCCGTGATGATCGGCGAGTGCAGACCATCTTCTAAGAGCGTTTGAAATCCGATTTGACGCATCCCTGTAACGAGTCGACTTTGATTGGCCTGGTAACGTTCGGCACGGGCGGCCACGCCTCCCTCTTCATCCAATTCATCAAGTGCTTGTTGAAACGCACGCACGATATGCGTTGGTGACGTAAAACGCCACTTGCCACCTTTCTGCTCCATCTCGTCCCACTGGCCATGAAGATCCAGGCTTAGTGATCGTGCCCAGCCGCGCGTGGCAGCAATTTTCTGGCGATCCGCAATGACAAACCCAAAGCCGGGTGTACCCTGGATGCACTTGTTGGCAGAAGCAATCAGGTAATCAGCATGCACCGATTCCATCGTCATTGGCAATCCACCAAAAGATGACATGGCATCAACTATGAAAGTTTTCCCCGTCGCCTGAACTTGCTTGCCCACAGCAGCAACCGGGTGCAACATCCCGTTCGTGGTTTCGCAGTGCACCATGGCTACATGGGTGAGCGTCGTCTCTTGCTGCAACATTTGAGCTACTGCCACGGGATCCGTCGGCTCTGTTTCAGCTTGCTCAATGACCAAATGATCAATCTGCAAGCGGTCAGCAATTTCAGCAATTCGACGTCCATAAGCGCCGTTCACCAGGACCAGCAGTTTTCCAGTCGGTGGCAGCACACTACCAATCGTTGCTTCCACAGCAAAAGTACCGCTGCCCTGCATCAGCACGGAGGTATAAGCTTGCCCGTTGTCACTAGCCAACTCCACCAGGCGCGTACGAATTCCATTAACAAGTGAATTATAATCGTCGTCCCACGTGCAATAGTCGCGCATCATCGCTTCACGAACGGTGCGAGATGTGGTCAACGGTCCAGGGGTCAGCAGCAAGTAAGGAATATCATCGTCCATGATAGAACTCACGCTCGCGTTTCAGGTGGATGCCCGGATCCTGTCGATTGATCACCTGCCAACTGCCACGCAGCGATTAAAGGTTGCCGAAAATGTTCCCAACCCTTTGTCTCGAGGCCGGCAATCTTGGCCTCGTCATCCCAACCTCGCAGCTCCGTGGCTTCCCTGGCAAACTCACCTGCCTCGTACTCGGCGATTTCCTCTGCTGTCATGACACCTCCCTGGAGTTCCAGGCTGGTCTTGCTGGCTGCCGATAGTCGGTCTCGATATGCCGGATTAGAAGAACACAAGTATCGCTTGGCTGCCACGTGTAGTCGCACCGGCTCGGTTACCCGTAAGGAGAAATGTTTTTTTAGAAATACCTCTCCCAAAATCTGGTGGTGATCGTCGATACCAGATTCTGCACAATCTTCTGGTAAGTCGTGTACCAGGTGCCCCACGTCATGCAATAAGGCCGCCACGATCAACTCACAATCCGCTCCATCTCGTTCCGCAGCAGTCGCTGCCTGGAAAGCATGTTCGGTTTGGGAAACTTCCTCACCCACATAAGCGGCATCACCTTTTTGGTAAAACATCTCGATTATCTGACTGGCAATCGTAACCGCATTGTCACACTGATCAGAAGCCATTACAGGGTCCTTGCAAAAATTTACTGGAATCGTCTGCCCGCTACTCGACAGTATGGCCGCCCCGCAACGCGGGTCAAGATGGCGAAACCGATCACAGGGCTGGAAATTTATTTTCCGCGGCAACCCGATCAGGGAGCAAACAGGTTTTCGTTTAAGCTGACTGGATCGATAAAATGCCTGTTCAACGTGCGGGTTACGATCACTCCCGTCGGTAGCTATATTAGAAACTTACTAACGAAACCTCTCAAAACGCCAGACTTGCTTACTGCGTGGTACCTGTCACTATGAAAATTGCTTACCTGGATTGTCTCAGCGGAATCAGTGGCGATATGACACTGGGGGCCCTAATCGACGCGGGTATTGATCCAGCCACCATTCAAGCTGGCATCGATTCGCTCGGACTTCCCAGTTGCCAGCTGGTCGTTGAAGAAACCACCCGCCACGGTTTTCGAGCAGTCAATGTTCAGGTCAAGCACGATGAACAGCATAGCCATCGACACTTGCACCACATCACTGAATTGATCGACAACAGAGATCTGACGGCTTCCAAAAAGGAACTGGCTACTCAGATCTTCCAGCACCTGGCAGAAGCCGAAGCCCGGGTCCACAACAGTTCTATTGAAAAAGTGCATTTCCACGAAGTGGGCGCAGTCGATTCGATCGCAGATGTCGTGGGCAGCGCGATTGGCTGGGATCTGTTGAATGTTGACAAGGTCATCTGCTCTCCAATTCCAACCGGCCATGGATTCATCACCATTGCCCACGGAAAGGTGAGCTTGCCAGCGCCCGCCACGGCAGAGTTGCTCAAAGGTATACCGCTGGCAGAAAGCTCTGTAAAAGCCGAACTGACAACACCCACGGGCGCCGCCATCGCTGTCACGGTTGCCGAGCGGTTCGGCCCGTTGCCGGCCATGAAAGTTCAAACGATTGGATACGGAGCGGGTGATCGGGATCTCGACGAACAGCCAAACGTACTGCGGTTGCTGGTTGGGGAAATAGCGGACTCACCACAATCCGAGACCTCTACCGAAGACCAGGTCTGGGTACTCGAAACGAACCTAGATGATATTAGCGGCGAAGTCATCGGGCACTGTAGCGAATTGCTCCTCGCCGCCGGAGCCCTGGATGTCTATTCCACTGCGATTCAAATGAAGAAAAATCGGCCCGGAACGAAACTCACCGTGCTCTGTGCTGAGACAGATGTTGCTCCTCTGGAACAGATCCTATTTCGTGAAACAGCCACCCTGGGAATACGACGCTGGCCGGCCGACCGGCATAAACTCGTCAGGTCCGTCCATCACGTGCAGACCACCTGGGGACCGCTGGCCGGAAAACTCGCCGTGCTCGAAGATGGCAGCGAGATCTTTTCTCCCGAGTTTGAAGCCTGCCGCGAAATTAGCCAGCAGCACAATGTTCCCTTACAACAGGTCTTCCAGGCTGCCACCACAGCCTTTGCCAGTGACAACAACAAGTCTGCTCCGCAATAGCCGGACGCTTCCATTCAGGGAGCGGCAGCCAGTTTTTCCCAGGTTGCCAGAATCTCACTGCGACCTACTCGTGGTTGCTGGCAGCTGTAGTTCTGACAAACAAAAAGAGTTGGTGTCTGGCCAACCGACAGCCGGCCTTCAAAAATCGCCGCCAGGACAGAGGAATCCTTTGTTTCATCTGCAGAGCGGCAGGCAATGACCCGATTGGGCAAGTAAGCCTGATGCAATCGCTGCAAAACCTCAACCATTTCCTCCTCCTCGGAATCACCGACGAGTACAATTTCCGGGACTTCGGCAAGCCAAAAGTCTAGCGCGATCAACATCTGCCCGGCCGCAGCAGGTACCCGTAGCATCACCGCAGCAGCAGCCTGAAGCGTCCCTTCAGCAGCTTGCAAATACTGCTGATTGGCTGTCAGTTTTCCCAATCGCAGCAGTCCCGTGGCGGCCATAGAATTCCCACTGGGAACACTACTGTCATGAAAATCCTTATGACGAGAAATTAGGGTTTCATGATCATCAGCCGTATAGAAAAAACCACCATCCTGCTGATCGTGAAAGTGTGTTAGCAAAACATCGGCTAAACACTGGGCACGCTGTAACCAGTCTTCCTCGAAACTCGATTCATACAGGGTAACAAAACTGTTGATCAGATTCGCATAATCATCCAGGTAGGCAGGCAGCTTGGCATGACCATGTCGCCAGCAATGTAAAAGTCGCCCATCTGCAGTCAAGAGTTGCTGCCAGATAAAATCAGCTGCCTTCTCGGCGGCTGCTAAATACCTGGGCTGCTGCAGCACTGCTGCAGCACGTGCCATGGCATCAATCATCAATCCATTCCAACTCACCAGGATCTTGTCATCCTTACCAGGCCGCACGCGGTCGTTGCGACGCAACAACAGCTGTTCCCGAGCCACTGTCATCTCTTCGCGCAATTGCTGTAGATCCCAGTCGCGTGCTCGGGAGCATTGTTCAAGAGTCTTGGGCAAATTGAGAATATTCTGGCCTTCAAAGTTCCCGGTCGGCGTCACGTCATAAACGTAGCAAAACCGTTCTGCCAGCTCAGAACCGAGCACTTCGGTTATTTCCTCGTGAGACCAGACATAAAACTTACCTTCCTCCCCTTCACTGTCGGCATCTTCAGTGCTCTGAAAGCCCCCTTCAGGATCAGTCATGGTCGTCAAGATATAGTCCAGGGTTTCACTGGCAACTTGCCCGAACCGATGATTCCCGGTGGCACAGTAAGCATCCAA
>CAZXJC010000290.1:0-2744 GCA_964640885.1 uncultured Pirellulaceae bacterium
AAACAATTACTGGGTCATTTCCCTGATCTTGATCGCTTCGCTGGCGGGCTGCAAGAAGAACGGGGATCAAGCGGGTGCCACGATTGATGGGTCTCTCTATCGGCTAACTTCCGAACCCGCTGGTGCTATCAGTGTCATGGAACTGCGCAACAGTGCCAAAAACGATGATGAAATCGTGATTCATGGCCGCATTGGTGGCGCCCAGCCTTGGATCGAAGGTTTGTCCGCGTTCACGCTGGGAGACAGTTCCTTTCAAGCTTGCAATGAAATTCCCGATGACGAATGCCCAACGCCCTGGGATTACTGTTGCGAACCGGACCTTACTTCCAAAACTGCACTGATCAAAGTGGGCGACCAGCAAGGACAGCCATTGGAAGTTGGCGCCCAAGAGCTACTGGGACTCAAGGAACTACAAACCGTCGTGGTGCAGGGAAAATTGCAACTCGACTCGGCTGGCAACTTGTCGGTACTGGCGTCAGGAGTCTACATCCGTCAGTAGCATTTACCGGCTCTTTCTATCAACAAAAAATAAAGACAATTTACCATGCAAGACAAAATTGACCTGCGAGAACTGGCTGTGGATCGGTCTGCTGAAAGTCATTCGTCAGCCCGGCAACACAAACGCCATTTCACAACACGCTACCTGCTGCCTGGGATGCTTATCCTGGGCTTTGTGGGAGTACTCTGCTGGTCATTGAAAGACCGCTTGCTTCCGGCCTATAACGTAACGGTCGTACCAGTTCACGTAACACGGTCCCAATCCCAACAGGCGGGTACCCCGCTCTTCAAATCGGCTGGCTGGGTTGAGCCACGGCCCACTCCGATTTATGTGCCGGCCTTAGCTCCTGGAGTAGTTAAAAACCTGCTGGTTGTCGAAGACCAGGTGCTCAAGAAAGGAGACCCTGTCGCCATCCTGGTCAGCGAGGATGCTGATTTGAGTCGCAAGCGAGCTCAGGCTGATTTGCAACTCGCCGAAGCCGAATTAATGTCTGCCCAAATCAACTTTGATAAACCCGTTCACTTGCAGGCAGCACTTAGTGAAGCGGAAGCCGAATTAGCCAAGGCCAACACGGCCCTGGCTAACCTGCCCTTTGAAACGGATCGAGCCGAGGCTCGGCAGAAACTGGCTCAACAAGATCTGCTAGGGAAAAAGAACTCCAAGGGCGTCGTTTCCGGCCTGGAACTTGACGAGGCAGAAAGCGAAGTAAAAGCGGCCACAGCACTGGTCAAAGAACTACAACAGCGACAAAAATTCCTGGACGCCGAACAACGCGCCCTGGTACTCCGTCGCGATGCCCTCCAAGAACAACTGCAGCTCAAAACAGAAGAAAAACGATCCCTGCTGAAGGCCCAGGCACTTGTCGCGGCAGCCCAGGTTTCTCTCCAGGAAGCTGAACTGGCCTTCCAACGCATGACGGTACTAGCTCCCCGCAATGGACGTGTTCTTAACTTGCTGGCCAGTGACGGAACCCATGTCCAGGGAGGACCAGGCATGGGTGGGAAACACGATGGGGGAGCGGTCATCACCATGTATCAGCCGGAAAAGTTACAGGTCCGAGTTGATGTGCGTTTCGAGGATCTTCCACAGGTCCAGCGCGGCCAACCGGTACAAATTGAAAGCCCGGCAGTGCCCCGGCCCTTGCAAGGAACCGTCCTCTTCCTTAGTTCCCTGGCCGACATCCAGAAGAACACCTTGGAGATCAAGGTAGCAATCGAAGACTCACCCGAAGTAATTAAGCCGGAAATGCTGGTCGACGTAACCTTCCTGGCGCCAAAAACAACTGGCGTCAGTAAGGTTTCCAGCGAATCTGTCCATCTGTACATTCCAAAAAACCTGGTTCGCCAGGAAGGCGACGAATCCTTTGTTTGGGTCGCTGATCAGCAAAGCGGCATCGCGCGGAAAATACTTGTCGGAACCGGCAGTCGTGGATCACGCAATTTAATCGAAGTCACCTCAGGCCTGACCGAAACCAGTAAACTAATTTCGTCCCCAACCGATGGGTTGCGCGATCAAGGTCGTATCCGCATTACTGGGGAGAGCCCGGCACCCTCGGATACAAACTCTGCACCAACCAGTCCTTGACCAGGAAACCGCATGTCATGGCACTCGTAGAAATCCATCAACTCACCAAGCAATATACCAAGGGAGATCAAACGATCACTCCCCTGGAAGATGCTGAGTTGCAGGTCCAGGAACATGAATTCGTATCACTGATGGGAGCCAGTGGCAGCGGAAAATCTACACTACTAAACATGATTGCTGGTATCGATCGTCCCCTCTCTGGAAATATCGTGATTGATGGAACAGACATCACTCAACTTTCCCGCAGCCAACTCGCCAACTGGCGAACACGAAATGTTGGTTATATTTTTCAAACGCATAATTTAATCCCCGTACTGACCGCTTATGAAAATATCGAGCTACCGCTACTGCTGTTGCCCTTCTCCACCGCGGAACGTCGCCGACGGGTTGAAGTAGCCCTCAGTGCGGTCAATTTAATGGACAGGGCTGAACACTATCCCCGGCAGCTTTCTGGCGGACAAGAGCAGCGTATTGGTATCGGTCGCGCTATTGTGACGGATCCACGCATCGTGGTGGCCGACGAACCGACCGGTGACCTTGATCGGGAAACGGCGACATCCATCATGGACCTCTTGAAGCGACTCAATCAGGAGGAAGGACGCACCATCGTCATGGTGACGCATGACCCCGCCACGACGAAATGGGCGGACACGCTGCTGCA
>CAZXJC010000291.1:0-2930 GCA_964640885.1 uncultured Pirellulaceae bacterium
TCCCGAGTACCCGGTCCTTTTCATGAAGACCAGTAGCGCCGTGCAGAATCCGGGGGACGCGATTGTCTTGCCTCGCCAACTGCCCAGCGACGCAGTCGACTACGAGTGCGAATTGGCTGTCGTGATCGGGCGGGATTGTCAGAATGTTAGCAAGGACCAGGCTCTCGACTATGTGCTGGGCTATACCTGTGCTAATGATGTGAGTGCCCGGGATTGGCAAATACAAAAAGGGGGCAGCCAGTGGTGTCGCGGTAAAACGTTTGCCACCTTCGCCCCGCTGGGACCATGCCTGGTAACAGCAGATGAGATTCCCGATCCTAATGCGCTGGGAATTAAAACGATTCTCAATGATGAGACCATGCAGGATTGGAGTACGGATGACATGATCTTTGACGTGCCAACGCTGATCGAGTTTCTTAGCGGCAGTACACTCCTCGCTGCCGGCACGGTAATCTTGACCGGCACGCCGCACGGAGTTGGCGCAGCACGCACTCCCCCGGTTTTCCTGCAGGATGGCGACGTAGTCACAATCGAGATCGAGAAGATCGGCGCACTGACGAATCCAGTGGTCGCGGAAGCAACCTAAGGAAACCAATCCTTGAAATGAGGGCATCCGGATGAAGGGTCGACGGCCGATGTTACTTCTGCTGACATGGTTGCTGGCATTCCTGGTTGGCTTGAATTCTGCCGAGGCTGCGGAGCCACGGTTGCAGACTTCCCGACAAGCCACTGCCAATAAGCCACTGAAGTTCTATATCGCGGTCGACTCAGAAGGCCCGACTGGGGTTAACGAATACTGGGCCCGTAACCTGAAACCGGATTCGCCCGATCTTGTACGTTACCGAAAGCTGGTTACCGCCGATGTGAATGCCGCTATTGCTGGCTGTTTTGACGCTGGTGCCGACGAAGTCTGCGTCAAAGATGATGGGTTTCGTGACAAGAACCTGCTGCCGGAATTGATCGACAAACGGGCCCGCGTGTTGCCACCCGGAGGACCGCTGCTTAACGGGCTGGACAAGACTTTTAGTGGAGTCCTGCTAGTCGGTTTTCATGCGATGGAAGGGGCTGCCGATGGGGTGCTGGCCCATACCTGGTCGAGTGCTCGTCGACGACGCTACTGGTTCAACGGTCGGGAGGGAGGAGAAGTTGCCGTTTACGCTACGGTTGCGGGGCATGATCACCAGGTGCCGATCGTGCTGGCGACCGGGTGTGCGGGATTGGGCCGAGAGGTCGAACAGTTGCTGGGCAAAGGTGTTGTTACGGTCGCTGTGAAATCTGTCCTGAAGGATGGCAAGGTCGAGTTGTTACCCGCCACCACGACCCTGCCTCGGATTCGTGCTGGTGCGGAGCGGGCCGTTCGCCAGGCTAGCAAGCTGAAGCCTTACCGGCCAGCGTTTCCCATGAAAGTGCGGTTGCAACTTTCGGATAAGCCGACGACGGATGGGTACCTGCAGTGGCGCCGCGATAATAAGCCGGACTGGCCCGGCCGGCGGGCAGGCCCGCGGACCATCGAGGCATTGTTAACGACCACCAAGCATTTGAATCTCTAGCAGCTAGGCTGACCGATTCAGGGCTTCTTCGGGGCCGGTTTTTTCGTGAAGCGGCTGAGAACTTCCTGCTCCCTCTTGAGGGCTTCAGGTGACAGTTTTGCTTCCGTGACCGGGGTGCGGTCCAGCTTGTCGCTGTCGGAAAGAGTTTTCATTTTGAATCCACGGTACCAGACCGGATCTCCATGGTCCTGAAGCATCAGGTGGCGGCCTCGTGCCTCCAGTTTGCCGCCGCGAAGCTTTAATCGTGCCACGTGCGAGGCGTATTTCGGGTCGGTGTAATCGAAGTCGATTACCTTTTCGCCATTAAGCCAGTGCTGAACAACAGTTCCCTGGCAGATGATGCGGGCCTGGTTCCACTGGCCGACCGGGCGGGTGACATCCCGTGAGGGGGCGACACAGAAATAGAGAGAAGCAGCACTGGTGCGGGGATTGATTCCGTCCTTATGTTTCGTGTTGTCGAGAATCTGGTACTCGTATTGCCCAGGGCGATAGTAGAGGCCACTGTTGCTTCCTGCAGCCACTTTCCACTGAAACCGCAACTCAAAGTCGTTGGGGACTTTCTCGGTTGTGCAGGTCAGGCCTCCCCCCTTTCCTTCGCGGGTTAAGGCACCGTCCTTGACCAGCCAGTTTCCGTTGTGCTGCCAGCCCGTCATCGACTTACCATCGAACAGTAGCTTGAAATTCTGCTTGTCTTCCGCGTCGCTCAAGGAATTGATGTCCTCTGCAGTGACTCGTTGTCCGAGAATGCAGGTCAACAATAGCATGATGGCGATAGTCATTCGGGCGGTTGCTTGGTTCATGATTCTCTCCGGTTGAAAAGTTGCGGATGGATTGTCGTAGATGATTCGTTTGCTCGTCACTTTTCTATTATGAGCACTCGGTTGCTCCAAGGCGAGGGTGCCATGTCACAATTGACAAGTCTTGACTCTGGGAAGATAATCGCCGCAGCGTTCAATGACCTCATCTTTAATCGTCGAGACCTTAGTATGCCTGCGGAAAGTACTGGCCAACCTGCAGAAAACTCGGCTGACGATGAGCCTCAGCAAACCGACGATGTCGCTTCTCCGGAAATTAACTGGGAAAACTACTACACGAGGAAAATGCCAGAGGATGCCTCGTGGTGGGATGATTTTTCACTCGGACTGGCGGCTTTCGTGTTTGGCGTTGGTTGCCTGCTCGCGATCGTATACGGGTTTTACCAAGTCGTGGCCTTGGTTTCCGAAAAGCAATTTGTGCTTGCGCTGCTAGCTGTCCCGGCAACGATACTGACCGCGGCGATGAATTATGCCTTCGCGATTCTCTTTCTGCGCGTGCGCAAGCTGTAAGGACGCGTCGAAGATTCCAGTTAGCGGCCTGTCAGCTAGTGGGTCGCTGCTTCGC
>CAZXJC010000292.1:0-3926 GCA_964640885.1 uncultured Pirellulaceae bacterium
ATTGCTTCGTACAATTCTGCGACCGTATTACTTACAGGTGACGTGCTGACAAGGGGAGATGAGGGTGTCTGGTAAACCCAGAATCCTTTTTGTGACCGATTCCCGAACACCGGCGCTACCGGTTCCGGACGATCTGGCCAAGGCCTTTCAGATTGTGCAAGTAGAAAGTCCCTTACAGGCTATTTCGCAGCTCTCGGCAGAGCCGGCTGCTGGCATTCTCATTGACTCCGACCATTTACGTGATGCGCAGTCGATTGAGCGGATCCTGGGTAACGAGAGAATCCTGGAAGCGATACCTGATGGGGTGGCCTTACTGGACCTTGAGAATCGTATTGTGTGGGCCAACGAACGTTTCTGTAAATGGGCCGAATCAGAAGATGTGGTGGATGAGAATTTCTATCGGGCTCTTGGTGGTCCAGAAATCATCGGCCCGGATTTTTGTCCGCTTAGTACAACCTTGGGCAGTGGTGTGCCGGCAACGACCACACTCAAGGTGGATGAAACGCTCTATTGCCAGGTGCACGCAGCCTCGATTCAAGAATCAGCAGGAACCACTCGACATCTGATCGTCACGCTGAGTGATGTGACGGAGGAAATCGAACAGCAAGAAAAAATGACGGCCATTCATCGGGCTGGCACCTCACTGGCTGACTTGACGCCAGAAGAGATGTTTGAAATGGAAGTCGATGATCGTATCGAACTACTGAAGTCGAACATCTTGCATTACACCCAGGACTTGTTGAATTTCGATGTTGTTGAAATTCGACTCCTGGACCAGGATTCAAGTGTCCTCTACCCGCTGCTGGCCGCTGGTATCGATGAACAAGCAGTTCAACGGGCCCTGGTCGCAGAAACCGTCAACAACGGCGTGACCGGATTCGTAGCGGCTACGGGAAAGAGTTACCTGTGTGAAAACACTAAGGATGATCCACTCTACCTGGAAGCGCTTAAAGGCGCACACAGTTCGTTGACCGTTCCATTGATTTGGCACGAGCAAGTGATCGGGACCTTTAATGTAGAAAGTCCCGAAGCAGGCGCCTTCACGGAAAATGATTTATTGTTCCTGGAAACTTTTGCGCATGATGTTGCCATTTCGCTCAATACACTCGAATTGCTGGTAGCTCAGAAAGCTAATGCGGCCCAACAGAGCGTGGAAGCGATTCACAGTGCGGTCGCCTTACCGGTTGATGAAATTCTCAACGATGCGGTCAACGTGATGGAACGCTACATTGGGCATGAACCTGAGGTCGTGGAGAGATTGCAGAAAATTCTTCGCAATGCTCGCGATATTAAACAGGTGATCCAGAAAGTTGGACGCAAAATGGCTCCAGCTGAAGCGGTGCCAGCAAGTGTCAAGATCGAACCCCGTCCCAAGCTCATGGACTGTCGCGTACTGGTGGTCGATGGAGATGAGGATGTTCGTAATGATGCTCATGCGCTGCTGGAACGTTATGGATGTGTTGTCGAAACAGCTCATACTGGCGATGAAGCAATTAACATGGTGCGCAATTGCGAGCCGGACCTGGGTTACCACGTTGTAATCACGGATGTTCGACTGGTAGACCTGACAGGATTTGAACTGATGACGCAGCTAACGGGAATCCTGGAACCCTCGCGTCTGATTTTGATGAGCGGATTCGGTTACGATCCCGGACACTCGATCGTGCAGGCTCGCAAGCTCGGACTGCATCCAAAGGGGGTGCTCTACAAACCGTTCCGCTTAGACCAGCTGTTGGAAACCGTCGAAGGAATCTTGGATGGTTAGACAAGAGGGTCTTGAAGTTAGTTCAAGTGCGAGGGCCTTCTTGTTGTGAATGTCCTGCTCATGTTTCTTGCATTTTTGGGACATCTGGCATTCTGGGTGGCTGTCAGTAATCGTATTGGTGCCACTGGCTGGGACTACCGGGTCGCTCGCCGGTTGCGGAAAATGACAAATCTGGCCCTGGTAGGCTTCCCGCTGCTGTTGTACGGGTTTTACTCGGACACCGTGTTGCAACGGGACTGGTGGCTGGCGGCAGAGCCGCATCATTTTGCTTGGGCTTGCTATTTGTTTACCTGCTGGATTTCCCTTGCCTGGGTTGTTGTTTGCTGGTCCCGACGACGATTGGGGATCGATCACAGCATCTCGCAATTAATGCAGAGTTCACAAGTGTTCCAACTGGCTGTCGAAACCGAACAGCCGCCAGTGGGAGAAGGTTTTAGTGGCTGGCTAAGCAAGTTGCCAGGTAACCAGGTGCTGTCATTGGAAGTGAATTACAAGCAAGTGGTTTTGCCGAGCGCTCCCGCTGAACTGTCAGGTTTGACGATCACTCACTTTTCAGACATCCATATCTCGAGACATTTTACTAGTGACTTCTATGAAGAAATGTTTAGCCATGTGAATCGCTTGGAGTCGGAGCTAATTGTCATTAGTGGTGATCTTGTCGATCTTGATCCGGTTCCCGATTGGGCCCTGGACCTCTATGGTCAACTGGTGGCTCCGCAGGGCGTCTTTTTTGTGCTTGGGAATCATGATTTCCGCCAACGACAGCTAACAGAGTTTCGTAGTGCCTTGGTTGGACGGGGGCTGATTGATCTGGGAATGGCACCTGTCTGCCGGGAAATCAATAAGGTTAACGTGGACTTTTATGGGAATGAATGTCCCTGGTCCGGGCCGACGTTACAAGTCAGACGAGATGGAACGGATTCGGCTTTCTCAATTGCTCTAGCACATTGTCCGGATCAGTTTCGCTGGGCTCAGCAGCAGCAGGTTGACCTGCTGCTGGCTGGCCATATGCATGGCGGGCAGATTTGCTTTCCTGTCATCGGTCCCATCGTCGCCCCTAGTCGACAGGGTGTTGCCTACAGTGCCGGTTGTTTTCGACAGGCTGGAACCACCATGCACGTGAGTCGGGGGGCCGGTGGATTGGCACCCTTGCGTTGGAACTGTCGCCCGGAAATAACCCAGTTGGAAATACAACGTGTCCCGTAGGCGTGTCCTTAAACAATCGGCTACAATCTTCGATGGGATGGTTTTTCTAAGGGGATTTACTTGATGCTAGAGATTCGTGGTGTACTGCCAATCGTTCATACGCCATTTGATGCTAATGATCAGATTGACTGGGAGAGCTTGGAGCGTGAAATTGACTGGGCTTTCCAGTCCGGAGCGGATGGTTGCTGTACAGGGATGGTGTCGGAATTGTTGCGACTCAGCGACCAGGAACGTTGCGATTTAACACAGCGATTGCCTGAACTGGTCAATGGTCGTGGCGTTGTAGTGGCCAGCGTCGGTGCAGAGGATATTGATCAGACGGTGCAGAACGCACGCCAAGCCGAGACGGCTGGTTGTGATGCAGTGATGGCAATTCCACCAACTGCTGGTGAGCTTAGCGATCAGCAGACGCTCGCCTTTTACGCAGCCCTGGCCAGTGCGATCGAAATCCCTGTAATTGTCCAGGATGCTTCAGCCTACGTGGGCCGTGCCATCGATCTGCAGGTCTACGTCCAGTTGCTTAATCAGTTTGGGCCAGAGAGGATATTTTTTAAGCCCGAAGCGATGCCCCTGGGAACCAACTTGTCCCGCCTGCGTGACGTCACGGAAAGAAAAGCTCGGGTCTTCGAAGGCTCCGGCGGCATTTCCCTCATTGACAGTTTTCGCCGCGGGATCGCCGGTACCATGCCCGGTATGGAATTTCTTCCCACGATCGTAGCAATTTGGAAGGCGCTGCACGCCGATGATGACGAGACAGCCTACCGGCTCTACTGGCCACTTTGTGCACTGGTGGCAATTCAACTCCAGGCGGGCCTGGATGGTTTCCTGGCTATCGAGAAATACGTGATGGTGAAAGAAGGACTTTTCACGACGGCCATTCGCCGTGGGCCGCTGACCTGGGAGATGGATCCGGAGACCGAGGCCGAGGTCGATCGCCTGCTGGTCCATTTGCAGG
>CAZXJC010000293.1:0-3307 GCA_964640885.1 uncultured Pirellulaceae bacterium
TCTCTTTTCTCGACAGCGACTCAAGCTCACCTTCTGGCAACGAATCTAGCCAGGCGACTGGCCGGTTCATCCATTTACCTCGATAGGCGTTGTAGCGCTCCACACCGTCATTGAAGGTTCGCTTAATCAGCGCGCTTCGTAGCGTACCAGCCGGTTCCTTGGCAATCTGTACCTTGGCGGCCGCCAGCGTTGAGTAGCCAAAGTTCAGCTCTGTCGAGACTAGCAACAACCATTGTGAAAACATCCAAAAGGGAACCAGGGTCCCGACGAGTCCCAGATAGACGGCCACGTGGTGCCACTTAAACGCAATGCAAGTAAGGCAGACAAAGAAAGTCGCCGCTGCGACTGCCGCGATACAAAGGTAAATCGCGTTACTTCCTTTACTGGCGCGGTACTCTCGTTCCCCCCGGTTAGAAATCACCATCGGAAACTCCCGCGATGCCTCCACCTCACTCCCCGCGTATTCGCCAACAACAAAAAGACCATCGCCAGGCCGAATCGCCCATTCGGTATACCGGTATTTACCCTGGGTATAACGCTTCACTCGGCGAGCCCGAAATTCGACGATACTGTCGTCAAAGGTCGATTCCCACGGCTTGTGAGCTGCCTGGGAAGCCCTCGGTCGCACCGTTACTTCTCCCGTGCGGTCGACCAGTTTCATCGGCACGGCTTCCCGGGTGTCTTCGATCGTATTCCAGGAAGTATCGCCGTCACTGTCGGTGGTCTCCTCCTCGACTAGCTTCCGGTAATAGACACATTGATGTCCGGTAATGGGCCCCTGCAAGGTTTTACCTTCCGGCCTAACGGTTCCCTGGACTGCCGTCGGGCCGGGAATCAGAGCAACGGTCCAGGAGAGGGGAACTTGCCCGACGATCAGATTTTGCTGAAAAACCTGATAGGCCGAGTTACCTAGCAAGAATGTACCCAGCAGAGCAGCGGCCGCCCCGACAAATATCAGCGGACGCAGCCAGCCCCTTTTTCCCGCCCGTTTCTTTCCACTGCTCATCTACTTAATCTCTGGAGATACAACAAACACCTTGATCGTTCCTTATTGTCAAAATCATAAGCATCTTTAGCAAGGCGAGTATTTTTCCCGGAACAAGACCCTGGCAACTTCACACTGCACTTTCACAGCTGGGACCGATGACCTAGAATTTAAGGGATTTCACGATCTTCCTGCCTTTCCGAAGATCTTGATTCAGACCACTTTGGGAAGAAATCCCGCTCTTTACGAATCTTAGCACTATGAACAATCCCTCGCCCCGAAGCCATCGGGTTGCCTGCCTGCGACTGACCCTGGTCCTGCTGGCCATCTGGTTTTTCGTCAGCCTCGGCTGCAGCATCCTGTTCCGTGACTGGATGGATGCCAACATGCCCGCGATTGGCAATGCTCCTTTTGGATTCTGGATGGCGCAACAAGGTTCCATCATCTGCTTCGTCCTATTACTGATCATTTATGCCGTGCTCATGTACCGGCTTGATTCCAAACATGGCTATCTAGATTCCGGCACAAAGGACTAGCCATGGACCAAAGCACCCTCAACTTCGTATTCATCGGACTCTCCTTTGCCCTCTACATTGGCATCGCCTTTCGGTCACGGGCGACGTCCACGAAGGAATATTACGGCGCTGGCGGTGGCGTGTCACCACTCGCCAACGGGATGGCAACGGCCGCTGACTGGATGTCAGCCGCCACGTTTATTTCCATGGCCGGCACGCTCGCTATTGGTGGTTACGACGGATCTCGTTTTCTGATGGGCTGGACTGGTGGCTTTGTATTACTAACCGTTCTCATGGTGCCGTACTTGCGTAAATTCGGCAAAGCCACGGTTCCCGATTTTATCGGAGACCGGTTTTACTCCAAGGTCGCCAGAGGTGTCGCCGTCTTTTGCGCCATCTTTATCTGCATGACCTACATCATGGGACAAATGCGAGGTGTGGGGGTCGTTTTTTCTCAGTTGTTTAGCATCGGAATCCCGGCTGGCGTGATGATCGGAGCAGGCATCGTCTTCCTCTACGCCGGGCTCGGGGGCATGAAGGGAATCACCTATACCCAGGTCGCCCAGTACTGCGTGATGGCCTTTGCTTACACGATTCCCGCTGTCTACATCGCCATTGCGCTAACTAATAACTTCATTCCCCAACTGGGCCTGATCGGCAATTTCACCGCTGGTGATTCGGTAGTACCTTTCCTGGAAAAACTAAACAACATTAATACGGAATTGGGCTTCGCCGAATACACCTCGGGTAGCATATCCACGGTCGACATGTTTTGCATCACGGCAGCACTGATGTGCGGCACAGCCGGCCTACCTCACGTGATCGTCCGCTTTTTTACCGTCAAAGATGTCCGTGCTGTAAGAAAATCCGCCTGCTGGACGCTGGGCTTTATCGCGGTCATTTATCTGACAGCTCCGACGATTGGTGCCTTTTCACGGGTTAACTTGATCAACAACCTGAACGGCGTGAAATACAGTGATGCTCCGGAATGGTTCTCCCAGTTCGAGAAAACGGGGCAAATGACGTTCCAGGACAAGAACCAGGACGGCATCATTCAGTATGCAGGGCCGCTCGCGTACCGAACCGCAGATGGGACTCTGGCCGTGGCAAAATCCCAGGATGCCAAGGCCGCACTGAAACTCAGTGAGCAAGAATCTGATCCGAACGAATTAATCTTTGGCGCAGACATCATGGTGATGGCCAATCCCTACATGGCAGATGTCCCTCCCTGGGCTATCGCACTGCTGATGGCAGGCTGTATCGCTGCCGCCCTGTCAACAGCAGCCGGACTTTTACTGGTCCTTTCCACGTCGATCTCCCATGACTTGATGAAAAAGATACTCAAGCCCGAACTAACCGACCGGGAGGAAGTCAATTACGCCCGGCTGGCAGCCTTCGTCGCACTGGCCGTGGCAACGTATTTCGGCATCAATCCACCATCGACTTTCATCGCCAAGACCGTTGCCTTTGCTTTCGGACTGGCCGCGTCTTCCTTCTTCCCCACCTTGCTGCTCGGTATTTTCTCCAAGAAGATGAGCCGCGAAGGGGCCATCGCTGGCATGATCTGCGGGATCGGCTTCACCCTCAGCTACATCATTTACTTCCAATTCATGGGTGGCACCAAGGAGCAGCACTGGTTCGGAATTTCACCAGAAGGCATCGGAACGATCGGCATGCTGATCAACTTTGCCGTAGCCTTTGCCGTGAACCTTTTCAGCCCCCCACCACCGCCAGAAGTGCAAGAGATGGTGGAGAATATCCATATCCCCAGCGGTGCTGGCGAAGCAGCGACCCACTAGCTGACAGG
>CAZXJC010000294.1:0-6701 GCA_964640885.1 uncultured Pirellulaceae bacterium
AGCCGTCAAAACGCAACAACGGGTTCCCATTGAAGAGCAGGGTACTAACCGAGCAGATGAACATCATGCTCAGCGCCAGTTGATTCAGTAATCCAGGCTCACTGAACCACCAGACATACGTTGCCAGCGAAGCGATGAACATCTCGACATACATGCCAGCCGCTCCGATCGCCACACGATGCCACTTGTTAGGTAACATCCAGGAATCAGAGACGTTGCAGTAGAGGGCTGGCGTAAAGACCAGCAGCATGAAGCCCATTTCATGGCATTCTCCTCCAAACCGCTTACAAGAAAGCCCGTGCCCGAACTCATGAAGCACCTTCACTACGGCCAT
Source organism: uncultured Pirellulaceae bacterium (assembly GCA_964640885.1). Classification (GTDB taxonomy): domain Bacteria; phylum Planctomycetota; class Planctomycetia; order Pirellulales; family Pirellulaceae; genus JAZADA01. The sequence continues at coordinate 335 of CAZXJC010000294.1, forward strand.
CGTAACAAACATGTAGACCCAGTTATGAGGGCCAAAGAACTGGTGAAACGTTGGCAAACGAGCTACGAACTTATCAAATTGCACAGCCACCAGCGTGAGGGCACTGAGCGCAAACAGGCAGACGCAGGCGACGGTAATCCAGGAAAAGAACCAGTTCGCAAAAACAGAAACACGATTGAGAATCCGTTCCGGATCAATGCCTCGCCAGCGGACGGCAAACACGTTCGACAATCGCCCCAGCATCTCACGTCGACGTTTCTGGTCACGACGCGATTTGAGCTGGTAACCCTGGCCGGAAGCCTGCGAAATCACCAGCGTACTGCGATGCAACATGCCAAAAAACTGTTGCAGGTCCGAATAGTTGATTTTCTGAGGAACGAATTCTGATTCAAACCGTTCCTTGATACTCTCCATGCTGGAATATCCATCGAGCATACAGAGAATTGCATATTCTTCGTCGTGGAACCGGTAGTAATTCAAGCCGATCGGTTCTTTGACGACCCAGTAACTCTGGCCATGGTACTGGTGGCGCCGAGCCGACAGATCCGGCCGCATGCGCAGAGCGATCGGCCGTGAGGTACTGCTAACAAGACTGTCGGCCAATGTCGACATGGAAAACTCTCTTCCACGATATTAACGGCTTTGCGTCACCGCGACTGAATCCTCGCGAGGTATTAATCCGCCAGCTTAATCTTCATGGTCGCAACCATACCCGGTCGCAACACCCATTGCCCATTGGGAGTCTCCCGATTTTTGACTTCGGCCCAGACCTTGTATTCACCACCAGCCTGCACCTGGTTACTGACAAACACAAGACTCCCCTTGAACGGCTGCAACAGCGAGTTACTAGCGTCATCATCCGACGGCTGGCTGGCAGCCGTTTTCCTGAAAACCACTTCTACGCTCACCTCTTTATTGAGGACAGCCGTGGGTAGGACTTCATCGGCTCGCAAGAAACCTTCAATGCGCAAGTGATCCATACGGATCACTTGCATGATCGGCTCACCTGGCTGGACCCATTCGCCAACATCCTTGTAACGCTGCTCGACCACTCCAGCGATGGGAGATTTCACTTGTCGGCGACTGACACTCAAATTACCAACATCGACCTGGGCCTCACGAACCTCGGCGGTCAACTGAGCAACCTCGTACTCCAGGTCAGCAACCTGTATCTGCAATTTCGATCGGATCTTCGTCAGTTTCTGCCGTTCAACTTCGGTCTCGGGTATCGAACCAGCTGCGGCCTTGTTAATCGCAAGGGATTTCAGCCATTCCGCTTCTGCCACGTCAAAGGCCGCCTTAGCAGCCTTGACGTTAATGTCGTTTTTAGCCTCTTTCTCAGCTACCGACAGTTCTAACTGGGCAGATTTAAGCCGGACTTGCGCATCGGCGTCATCAATGCCCGCCAAGGCTGTGTCAACCTTAACAACACTTCCTTCGCGGACGTGAAACTTCATCAAGACACCTGCCTCCTGGGCAGGAATGTCGACGTCACCATCCTTGACCAAAGCCACGTTGCAATTGGAAACCACGATCCAGCCCTCGTCGGTGACAGGCTCTGCCTGCGGACTACTGAGGGTCTTCTTGACATTGTCATCTTGAAGTGGTGCTGCTACTGGCGTTGCGGGTGGTTGCTGTTGTTGAGCCTGCGGGTTATCTCCACGCGATCGGTTCTGTCCCTCCTGAGGATCTTCTCCGCAACCAACAGCCAGCAGCAGTAGCAATAGCATAAATTGTCTCACGGCATACTTCCTTTAGATGGGGGCTAGAAAAAGAGGTGCAAGTGCACCCATTGGAACACCTCGTGAAACCAAACATAACCGAGCGAAGAACGCCCACAATGAATATCAGCAGTCACACTGGCTCCGGGACGGAGATCTTGGATGGCCTGTTCGTCAATATCGACCAGTACCCGAACAACGGTTCCTTCATCCCCTTCCACACGCGGAGTCCGATCAATCCACTTAACCTTACCCTCGTACGTTTTTCCCGGATCGGTTGCCAACACAAAGGAGACTGTCAGGTCCTGCTGAATCTCCTTCTGCGCCGTGTTGACGTGGCCAATACGGCGCTCAGGCATCATCAGTTCCAGTTCCCAACGACCACCCGGTTGAATCACGGTCATCAGCACCTGCCCGACGGCTACTGGTCGATTCGCCAGCGTCCGTTTCACATCCCAGGGAATGACCACTTGCCCGTCGATGGGACTACGAATCTCCAGGTCCTGCCTTTTCTTCCTGAGCAAACTCAGTTCTTGCTCCATGGATCCTATTCGCTCCAGCAACTGGGACACCTGGCCCGAAAGCTGTATCCCTTCGGCCGTATTTGGATTCGTTTTAAATTGGGCACGCCGTGCATTGGCAAGGCCCTTACGAGTTTCTTCCAGTAGCCCCAGAACACGCTGTTCCTCGATCATCAGATCCGGATCGGTCAAACGGACCAGCACATCTCCCGTGGCTCCGCCTTTGACCCGATCGCGATCATTGATCAAGGCACCCTGCGCGTCGACGTAACCGTTGGCCTTAACAAAGATGTCTCGTCGGTTCACTGGTTGCAAAGCCCCGTTGGCTTCCATCTTAAGTTGAGCGGGATAGAAAAAGAGGATCAGCAGAACCAACAGGACAATTCCTGTGACCAGCAGTGTCTTGGGTAACGTACGAGCTCTAACCAACCAACTGGAGTTACCAATCGTCCGCCAGACGGGCATCATGAAGACGTTATTATGTGTCAGCGAGTTGCTAACCGCCCGAGCACTGTGCTCGTAAACCAGGTCAATGCGAGGGTCGATCAAGTCACGCGGCAAATCGGTTTCAATCTGCTCAACCACCAGTGCACCGATCACTTCTCCTGTGCGCCCACCTTCAATCGCCGCCTCCTGCTCAACAGAACCGGCTTCAAACCGATCCAGTTTCAATGGCTTTCGCAAGGGCAGGACAATGATCATCTTGGAATACGATTCATCCACGTATTCGTCAATTGCCTCTTCCAGTTGCGGTGGCATGTCTTCGGTCGAGCCGTCGTAATAGAGCGATTCCCCGGTGGCAATTACACGCGTCACTAACTGCTCAAGCAGGTAGATCGTATTGGAGCGGTTCTCAATCGTATCCTGGCCACTGACAGCCTCGATCCTGCTGCGACCACCGCGTGAGACAGCCACGCTGACACGATCACAACCAATCAGACGCCGTCCTTCGTTACTGATCGTGTAAGCCGTTTCACGAACATCCAAATCCTCGTGTACCAGCCTGGCAAACTGGTCGGCTTGGGCCCACAAGGAGTGACGATCACTGAACTGCTTTAACTTCTGGGACTTCATCCATTCGCCAGCCAGTTCGCACATTTGCAACAGGAATCTCAAGTAACCACGCTGCGTCGCTGGCTGAGCGTCCGGTCGCTGGAAGATCTCGATAATTCCTTCTACCTTGCTATCGCTCCACAAAGGGGCCAGCACTAGCAGGAAATGCGTTGGGTTCCCGGCCCCATCCTGCTCACCCTCGCCAGACTGCGGGGGAATGAGTTGGGGCTCTCCGGAGCTGATCACATGATTCAAAAGCTGAAGATGGCGAGACGCCTCCTCGGCCTCGGGATCGATAAGAGTCGGATCCAGGTTAATCTGATAAGTCACTTCCAACTGCTGGTCGTCGGTGGCCGTCCAAACCGCACCACCCATGGCAGCCAGGGCCGACACGATCCGTTGCATGAAGGCCGCATAATATTCCTGCGGACTTAAATCGCTCTTGGAGAGCTGCGCAATCTCGCTGACCAGCCCACGAATCTGCTGTTTGGTCTGTTCAATGGTCTCAGAATTGACCGATGACTGGTCGGACGACATATGTGTTTACCGGAAAAAGTGAATCGACCCGCAGGCCCTTGGCGTCTGGAATTGAGATTCGTTGAAAGCGATAACTTCAATAATTACCAGTACTTCAGTGTATACGGAAGCGTAATTTCTGACAATTGATTTGGGCCGGACTCACTGCGGGGCTCTCAGGTTGCCTGCAGAATCGAAACAAATATACCGGTCATCCCTAATAATGGGCCCCAACAGCCGATATTTCGCCCTGGTTAGCAGCCGAACGCCAGCTCTCACCAACCGACTAATCTGGAGTATCGAGATACGGATCCTGGCCCATCTCGCGCTGCATCTTCTTGCGTTCCTTTTCATGGTACAAGAGAACATTACGGTCACGAAAATGCTGCCGCTCTACCTTGCGCTGAGCCGTCCGTAACAAACGTCCAAACGACCCCTCTCCACCGTTACCCTGGGCCACTGTCTTCTTGATGCGGCCAGCTCGTTTCTTCGAAAATCCTGTCTCGATGATATCATCATCAATTGCCAGGTACTGGCGAAAGGTACCCGGATCACCTTGCCGACCGCAACGCCCGATTAATTGCCGGTCAATCCGGGCTGCATCATGCAGTTCCGTACAAATGACCTGCAATCCACCTAGTTCTGCGACTCCATCTTCGAGTTTGATATCTGTACCACGCCCGGCCATATTGGTTGCAACCGTCACATTGCCAGCCGCACCTGCGGCAGCGACAATTTCAGCCTCGGCTTCAATCTCATTGGCATTGAGTACCTGGTGACTGATGCCGGCCGCAGTCAGTTTCTCTGATAGTTGCTGAGACTTGTCAATCGACCGTGTGCCGATCAGGACCGGCCGCCCAGTGGCATGCAATTGAGTAACTTCTTCGGCGATGGCCGTCAGCTTTTCATCGGTACTGCGAAAAACCCGGTCCGGCAATTGGCTACGCTGACAGGGACGATTCGTCGGTATAGGAACAACTCGCAAACGATAAATCTTGCGAAACTCACGTGTCGAACTGCTGGCCGTTCCGGTCATTCCAGAAAGGTGCTTGTAACGCAAAAACAGATCCTGGACCGTAATCCGGGCAGCCTGGCCCGTCGGTACCGTAACTTCTGCGCCGGACTGCGCCGCGATTGCCTGGTGAATTCCATCACGCCACTTGCGACCTTCTGCCAATCGCCCTGTAAATTCATCGACAATCACCACTTCGCCATCACGGACCACGTAGTGACGATCGAGGAAGTAGTCCCGGCGAACCTTAATCGCCCTCTCCATGTACTGATACATGTCAACCATTCCGACTGACTGCATCAATTCCCGCTTTGGCAAAGCACGCAAACGCTGACGGCCCTCCAGGGTCAACTCGACTTTTTTCTTTTCTTCGTCGTACTCGAAGTCCTCATCTTCGACAAACTGTTCTGCAAATTGCGATCCCCACTCGTAGGTAGCAATCATCTGTTCACGAGCCGTCTCATTGATCGAACCAATAATTAATGGGGTCCGGGCTTCGTCGATCAAAATACTGTCTGCTTCATCGACCAGTACAAAATGGGCGCCTCGCTGAACCGGCTGGTCACCGCTGTCGTCCCAGCGCTGGCTACTTCCTTCTCCCAGCATGTCTCGGGCATCCCGACCCAGGCGCCGGAGCAAAAGCCGATCACGAAGAAAATCAAAACCAAACTCCTTCGCCGTCCCATAGGTAATGTCACAACCGTAAGCCACGCGACGCTGATCCGGCGTATCATCCGTCTGGATCACACCGGTCGTCATCCCCAACAAGGCATAAGTCGGCTCCAACAACTCCTTGTCCCGCCGAGCCAGATAATCATTGACCGTTGCCAAATGAGAACCCTTGCCCGTCAAAGCATGAATGTACATGGGTAAGGTGGCCGTTAGCGTCTTGCCCTCTCCCGTATCCATCTCCGCAATCGATCCCTGGAACAAAGCCATACCACCAATGATTTGAACGTCATAATGACGCATCCCCAGTGACCGCTGAGCCGCAACTCGTACCAGTGCCGCTGCCGCCGAGACCAGTCGATCCAACTTCTCACCACTTTTGGCCCGAAATCGCAGTGAAAGACTCTCCTTTTTCAACTGCGTGTCCGTAAGACTTTCGAATTGCCGCTCCAACTGCTCAACCTCTTCAAACAACATCCGCCAGCGAGCCATCCGACGACCCACCGGACCGCCAAACAAACTCCAGATGCGATCACTCGGACTACTTGTGAACTGTAAATTGTCCATAGAGGCTCAATCCAACGAAAACAAAATCAGACGGTTTAACCGCTAGCGTCTTTCTGCCTGCCACTATTCTAGTCCAAATCAATAATTGTCCAGCGGAGCAGGGGAGTTTCACTGCTAGCAGGCTACTCTCTTGCTAATTACTGCGAACCGATAACAAACGGCTGTTTATTTAGAAAAGAGAGGTAGTTTAGCGGAGGTGGCCGAAGTTTGACGGCTGTATCAATTTCTCTGGAATGAAAAACTGTGAGGGTCGATCCAATTTTTAGGATTCGTTTCACGCTAATTTCACCTCGAAAACCACTGGTAAC
>CAZXJC010000295.1:0-5544 GCA_964640885.1 uncultured Pirellulaceae bacterium
ATAAAGACGCCGCGGGGAGCCAGGGCAGCAATGATTTCTTAGAAGTCAAACGAGATGCGGTTTGGATCATTCCCGTAAACTTCCCGAACACGGGGCATATACTTGTCTTGAGCCCAGGGAGCTAGCTTACCCTTGTAGTAATGATGAAAGGCCGTGAATCCACAGCTTGTTACCACGGCTTGAATCCGTTGCTCAAAGACCGAAGTGAAGAGGGTGTTGTGTCCACCCAGGGAGTGCCCGATACAGCCAATGCGGTCTGGCGCAACGTTTGGCATGCTTTGCAGCAGGTCGACTCCGCGGATGTTGTTCCAGATCGCTTTCATCGTGCCACTGACGTAAGGTTCACCTGCCCGGTTAAAGTCGTACGGGTAGTCGCCGAAGCTTGGGTAGTCAGGAGCCAGGCAGACGTAGCCGCGTTCGGCCAGTTCGTGTGCGTAATGCAGTGCCGGCTTGCCTCCAAGACCGGCTGGTTCTCCCTTGCCAATGCGGGTGGTTTGGTGCAGGCAAAGCATGGCTCGGGTCGGTTTCTGGAGGTTATGGGGGATCAGTAAATAGGCTGGGACGTGATCACCGGGTTCGGCTTCATACGTAATTTTGCGTCGCAGGTATTTTTCGGTACGGGTTTCTTCAAGGATCTTGATATTGAGTGGGCAGCGGCGTTTTGGACTCGGTAGGGGCCCCATGGTCGCCTCCATACCACGGACAATCGCAGCCCGTCGTTGACTCCAGTCAGCAGGAGATTTCACGGGTTTCAGAAGGCCGGAAGCTGTGCGAAAGACCATCACCTTGGTGTGATCTAGCGGGGTCGCCTGTTTGACGGGCTGTTTCTTGATCGTCTGTGCGGGAATTTTCTCGGCCTGCTCAGCTGCTCTGGCGAGTTGGTTGTCAGCCAGGCTTGAGGTCAACAAGAGAGTGACGATTAATGGGTAGCAACGATTCATGGTTGTTTTCCGATTTTTTCGATTGCGGTGATTACCAGTTAAATCCTCGTGATCATAGCATGAACCGGAGCGGGTCTGGAGAGTAGTCGTCTCGTGGTTTGGGTTATAGGCGGAATGGGGTATGATGAGCACTCGAAATTGGTACTTAATTTTGCTCCCGTGGGGCCCCGTTGATGTCTCTGGAAATCGATCAATTCCCGTACCACGAAGCGGTTCTGAAATATTTTCATCAGCATGAGAAAGTGCGGTGGGAAGCATTTCATGATCCGGCTGTCTCCAGTGATCGGGAAAGTAGGATGCAACTTAAGCTGCGTAAGTCGGCTCGTCGTTTGCAACTGGTTGATGCGTTACCGTGGCTTTATGACGTTGTTAATTCGGCAAAGCTGGGGAGTCCGGTGGCTTGCTACCTGGCGGCGACGGAACCGCAGTTGCAGGTGGCGGCTGTGCCGCTGCTGGACCAGCCGCGGCTGGTCTTTACTGGTCCGGTGCTGGAGACCCTGGAGCAAGAGGAAGTCCTGGCGCTGGTTGCTGGGGAACTGGCCCGCCTGGAGTTTTGGCAACAGGAGGGGGGCGATTACCTGTCGGTGAGGCAGTTATTAGGGGAGTTATTGGAAGCGAAAGAGGTTCCTCGCAGCCACGAATTAACCTTTCATCGTTTCCAGTTGTGCACTGATTTACTGGCGGATCAGCATGCCTTGCACAGTTGCGGGAAGGCCGAGACAGTGGTTTCCGCGCTGGTCAAGTGTCGACCGTTACCGGCGTCGATTGATAAGTCTCTCGACGCGGCAAGTTTGTTGGAGCAGGCACAGTCTCTTTGGGAGACAGCTGATCCCCAAACAATGTCTCCATTCCAACGCGGCTTGTTGTTGAGGATTGCAACGCTGCAACGATCGGTTAAGGAGTCGGCTTTAAAGCTCGCGGAGCTTGAATCTAAGGTGACTGTCAGCCAGAGTGTCGACGAGTTGGATTTGTTGCAGCAACTCCAGTTAACGGACCTCACGCGACAACTCATTTGTTGCCTGTTAGAGCCTGCCTGGATCCAAACACCGGCGATTATTTCTTACGCCCGCTCTTATTTCCCGGATTTGCGTGAAGATGAACTGGTGACCGGCAGCGATTTGCAGATTGAACACCTGGCAACCGTGGTTCAGCAATACCCGGAGGTCTTGCAGGATTATTTTTGTTTCATGCTGTTGGACTTTGCCTCGGCTGATCGTGAGTTGAAAGAAGCACCGTTGGCACTTGCCTTGCGATGGACGGATCGTCTGGAGATAACTGAGCGGTTTCGGGAGATTGCACAGCGGGAGTTGCGTTTGCGGAAGATGCAATTTGCCGAGATTATTCGAGAGCGTGATCAGATCCTGGCAGCCGTGGAAGTAGGGTAGTGGTGAATCATGTCTAACTTCTATGACTTTCTATCGACTCGACTGGAGCAGCAGGGGTTTTCTACAGAAGACACGCTGGTCAGTTTCCTGCCACTGGTTCGGGATGTGATTGCCATTCATGCACAGGGACGGGTAGCCCCCTTGCGGGGCCTGGACCAGCTGCATGTGGAAGCCGGTGAGATCTGGTTTGAACAGGATGCCTGTAGCGACATCAAGATGAAGTTGTCCACGGTGGAGTCGCACCTGGCAGAATTAAGAGCGCCACTAGACATTGTCGGCCAGTTCGAGGAAGACGGTACTGCCAAGACTAGCGTGGAAGTGAAGCAAGCCAAGCTGCCGATCGGTGAGTTGGAGCAGGAGATCGAAGGCCCTGTCTTCCTGCCGAACTACGTTTGTTGGGAACATGAACTGGACCATCATGATCCTTTGACGGACGTTTTTAGCCTGGGGATGATACTGGCCAGCCTGGCTTGTGGACTTGATTTCTCAAACCCGGTTGACTTGGCGGCTTTTGTTGAACATCGCGACAACTTGTTCGCACTCAATGCCGCAAGGATGACTCCGCCGACCAGTGGCGGTGGCAGTGGAACCAAGTGGCCCGAACTGCACCCGGTGGTGGCGCGAGCCATTCATCGGATGACGGAGTTGGATCGGGCTGAGCGGGTGCAGGATTTAACGACGTTGCTTAACAGCCTGGAGAATTTTCGCTACGCGGAAGTCGATTTCGAGTTTGACCTGGCCCAGGTGAAGGGTTTTGGCAGTGAGGATCTGGTCAGTAAACGTCAGATCGTGATGGCCAAGTTGCAGAAGCGGTTGTTTGAGATCAGTCGTCGCAACCGGTTGCTCAACTTTCGCGAAACGATGCAGAACATCGATCTGACCCTGGCCTCTGTGCCGCTCACACACGATGTTTCAAAGATACGTCCCAAGCAACTGTTCACCTCGGATCATCGTCTGCAAAAGATGATCGTTTCGGAGAAGCCCTTTTCGCTCAACCGTCATTTGAATTTTTCAGAGGCACTCTATGTGCCAGTTATTCTGGACCGTATTCGCAAAGACGTCCGTCGCGATGAGGCGGAGTACGGCTTTTCCCAGTTGAGGCTGGTGACGTGTTTCCTGAACTGGACCAATTTGAAGGATAGTGCCAAGCAACGGTTCCTTTCGCCCCTGATCCTGGTGCCGGTTAAGCTCGTGCGGAAAAAAGGCATCCAGGACAATTACAGCTTGCAGGCGCTCTCGTCGGAAGTTGAAGTGAACCCGGTTTTGCGTTACCAGTTTCAACAATTGTACGGGATCAAGCTGCCCGCTACCCTGGACCTTAATGAAACGGACCTGGACAAGTTTTTCGACTTCTTGGAACAAGCTATTCAAGCCAGTGAACCGGGAATTAACCTGGAGAAAATTGATCGTCCGCAAATTGAAGTGATCCATGCCAAGGCGAAGCAATCACTGGAAAATTATCGGCGACGGGCCAACAGCGCTGGGCGGGGTGTACGGAACTATCTCGATTTTGATTACAGCTATGACCCTGTCAATTTCCAGCCACTGGGGCTGAAATTGTTTCACGGGCGTGTGAAGCCTGACTGGTTGACGCCCCGCGAAGTGGAAAATCCTGAGCCAGTAGCGGTCGCCAGTGCAGAGACTGAAGTTCCCGTTGATGCTGCTGAAGAAGGGGCGGCAGCAGCTGCCATGGAAGGGGTCGGGAAAGCAGCAGCGCAGACTACTGCCTCTTCGGTTCCTCGCAAGCGAATTCGAACCCATGATATGACGCTGGAGAGTCCCTACCACTGGCAGTTTGATCTTTGCCGCGTCACGTTGGGCAATTTTCGATACCGCAAGATGTCGCTGGTCCGAGACTATGAAATTTTGCTCGAGTCAGACGAGGAGCACGGACCGTTTGATGCCACGTTTTCGTTGGTTCCCCGCTCACCACAGACCGCGGACGAGCAACTGGACTTGAAAGACCGTTACCAGGTGGTCCCGTGTGATCCTACGCAGATGACCGCTATCGCGAGTGCCCGTGGTGGCAAGAGTTACATTATCCAGGGCCCTCCCGGGACGGGGAAGTCCCAGACGATTACGAACCTGATTGCCGACTTCGTAGTGCGTGGTAAACGGGTGCTGTTTGTTTGTGAAAAACGAGCAGCCATTGATGTTGTTTACTTGCGACTCAAGCAACAGGGATTAGGTCACTTGTGTTCGCTGATCCACGACAGCCAGGCTGATAAGAAGTCGTTTGTGATGGACTTGAAAAACACCTACGAGTCCTTTCTACAATCCGGGACATCGATCGGTGCTCATGAACGGACTCGTGACGAACTGCTCAAGAAAATTGACGCTGCCCTCACGCCACTGGAAGAATTTGATCGCATGATGAATGGCAGTGCGGACGGTGCCGAGGTTCCTCTCAAGGATGTCCTGCAACGGGCCATTGCCATGAAGAAGGAATTGCCAGACTTGACTGCTTTGCAGCAAGAGCAGTTGCCTGGTTACGATCTTTGGGAGGCCAGTCGGACGGCGGTAGAACGTTTTGAGCGGACCTGGGACGAGATGAACTTGCCAGGTGTTTTTGCCGAGCATCCCTGCCGTTTACTGAATCCACATTTGGCGAATATCGATCGGCCACTCCAGCAGATCACCGAAGCGTTGGAACCTTGTGCTGATCTGTTTCAGCAGGTACGCGAAGGTCTGCAGGACAGCCAGTTGCCTGGTCTGTATTGGGATACCGTCTCGACGCTCTCCGAGTCGATTCAGCGGGCGCGAGCACTGGAGCCGTTCGTCCTGCAAAATTTGCTGCCGTTGCTGGATCCGGAAGACCCGCAGGCGATCGAGTTCCAGCAGGGCCTGGACAAGCTGGCCGAGGTTCGCAAGACGCTGGTTGAGCAGCAGCAGAAAACTACTTTCTGGAGGGAAAAGCTGCCGGCGGAAGATGCGAAACTGGCGTTGCAGCGAGCCGCGGGATACGAAGGGAAATTCACCCGCTTTTTTCAGCCAGGCTGGTGGCGATTGCGCAGCCTGTTGATCGAGAAGTACGATTACACGAAACACTTGATGCGACCTACCCGCAGCCAGATCCTGGAGGCGTTGAACCAGGAGTACCAGTACCAGGAGGATGTGACTGCGGCTGAAGAAGAATTGTTGCAACGGTTCTCATTGACGGGTGAATTGAGTGAGATTGTTGAGCAGATTAAGCAGGTGCAAAGTCAGTCGGGGGGCCT
>CAZXJC010000296.1:0-4616 GCA_964640885.1 uncultured Pirellulaceae bacterium
CGGCCAAGGCACCTTCCAACAGCATAGCTCCGTAACCAACGTACTGGGCATCAGTATCCGAGGAGACCTGCTTGCTTGAGGTTCCGCTGCTGACCAGGCAAAGAAACACACTCACGGCGCCACAGGCAATCGTGATAAACAGGAACGGCCAGATCGGGGGAGCCCCTGCGGGCATCTTCTCGGCAATAGCCGGAGCACTACTGACCAGATCCGCCTGGCCAGTGCTGGTCGCCACCAGGATACCACCAACCAGCAGCGCTAAAGCCACCATCAGTTGATGACTGTTGATGTAGTCGCGCGGTTGTAGCAGTGTCCAAACCGGCAGGACTGAGGCCACGAAGCAGTAGGTCATCAGGATGATGGTCCAACAGACAACCGGGTTAGCTACCGTGAAAATTCCTGAAATCTCTGCTCCGGCAGTTGCAAAGACAGGTGTGTTGAAGTGGTGATAGACACCGAGGTAAATCGCGATGTAGAGAAAGACCAGTGCAGCGATGGACGGGATCAGCAGTCCGCCCCCACGGCGGTAGACCCAAAATCCGATCCCCAGGGCAATTGGGATTTCGATCCAAACCGAAAGGACCGCTTCGGGATAGAGCTTAAAGATAAAGGCAATTACCAGGCCAAAAATGGCCAGCACGACAGTCAGGGCGGCAAAGAGTACCAGCAGGAACAAGACGCGGGCTCGTCCACTGATGAGCCGTCCGGCCACTTCACCAACTGTTTGGCCCCGATTACGCAGCGAGACGACGAGCGCACCGAAGTCATGGACGGCACCGATGAAGATCGAACCAAAGATTACCCACAGCAGCGCTGGCAGCCAGCCCCAAAAGACGGCAATCGCAGGTCCCACGATCGGACCCGTGCCGGCAATGCTGGTAAAGTGATGACCAAAGATCACTTCTTTCTTGGTCGGTATAAAATCGATGTCGTCGCGCAGTTGCTTGCTTGGCACTTCGGCTTCCGGGTCCAGCCCGAAGATCTTCTTGGAGAGCCATTTACCATAGGTGTGGTAGGCGACAATAAAGCCGACAAAGGAGCCAACGGCAATCAGCAGCGTGGTCATCGCAGGGAATTCCTCTGAGGTAGCATGAAATGAAGTATCAGCAACCAGCTTCTGCCAGTTTTCGGGACGGTTTCATGATACCAGGGGCTTACTTTCTTCGCATCCGGGAAAAGCACTGAAATCACTCTGGCCTGGCTTGGCTTCGGTAGTGGACGCTTCTTCGCAGACCCCTATAATGGCCGGTTGTTCGTGCCCTGGTCACTGGTGGCCAGCGGTCAAGAATTGGAAGCAAGATCGCGCGAAAGGAATCAGGACTGTGCCAGAACATGTTGTCATCATCGGTAGTGGGCCGGCCGGCTGGACAGCGGCCATTTACGCGGCACGAGCCAGCCTCAAACCGCTTGTTTTTGAAGGGGCCATCACCGAGGACAATCGTCAGAAAGGGACCTTGCCGCTGGGGCAACTGGCACTTACCACCGAGGTGGAAAACTACCCGGGATTTCCAGCTGGAAACTTGGAGGGTTACCTCGATGATTCGGTTGCTAAGGAACGCCGTCAGATCATGGCTCCGCACCTTAAGGAAGGGGTCAGTGGACCGGAACTGATGGAATTGATGCGTCAGCAGGCGGTCAACTTTGGCACCCGTGTGATCACTGACGACATTGTGGAGGTCGATCTTGATTCTCGGCCCTTCGTGCTGACAAGCCTTAGCGGCGAAAAGACAGAGACCCATGCCTTGATTATTGCCACGGGCGCCAGTGCTAACTACCTGGGGCTCGATTCTGAAGATCAGTACAAGAACCGGGGCGTTAGTGCTTGTGCGGTTTGCGATGGTGCACTTCCCCGCTTTCGTGATCGCCCCTGCATCGTGATTGGCGGTGGTGCTTCGGCGGTAGAGGAAGCGGACTACTTGAGCAAGTTTGCCTCGGTCGTGCACCTGGTTCATCGCCGAGACGAACTGCGAGCTTCCAAGATCATGGCCCAGCGGGCCGTGGATAACGAGAAGATCGATATCGTCTGGAATCATGTTTGCGAGGAGGTTCTCGGTAGCGACGAAGAAGGAGTTACCGGTGCCCGCTTCAGTAGCACGGTCGATGACAGTTCACGTGAACTGGATGCGTCCGGATTTTTCGTAGCGATTGGACACACACCGAATACTGGTTTCCTGCAGGGAAAACTGGAAATGAATGAGAAGGGATATTTGACTTGGACCCAGCCGCAGCGGACCAACACCAGCGTGGAAGGGGTTTTTGCGGCCGGTGACGTGGCAGACGACTACTATCGGCAGGCGATCACAGCTGCTGGGACGGGTTGCCAGGCAGCCCTCGATGCGGAACGCTGGCTGGCAGCTCAAGGGCTGTAGAAGTCGGACAGGGGTTTTAGATTCACATTGTGTTTTCCGTGGAAAAGAGAACAATCGGCACTAGCCGCCTGGGAAAAATTAAAGAGATCAAGACCTGAGAAAAGGAAACAACGATGGCAACCGGTTCGGATCGGATAGCGCAAGAGCGAGAAATGTTGTTGTCGGTCGAGTCCCAGGGACTGGGCGGCAAGTTGGGTGTCTACACGAGGCTGTCAGGACCGGGCTGGCTACAAAGCGCGATTACGCTCGGTGGCGGTGCCCTCTCCGGTGCCTTGTTCCTGGGGGTCCTGGGTGGCACCGATATGCTCTGGTTGCAGCTGATGGCGATCATCATGGGCGTGGTGATGCTCAGTGCGATTAGCTACGTGACGTTGTCGACGGGCAAACGTCCCTTTCCGCTGATCAATGAACACATTAATCCGGCCCTCGGTTGGGGCTGGCTGATGGCCACGATTACGGCCAACATGATCTGGTGCATGCCGCAATTTGGTCTTTGTTTTGAAGCTCTGGAAAAGAATCTGCTGGGATTTGGGAACACGCCTGAGTACAAGGAAGCGGTAGAGAATGGCGATAAGATGTATGGTTACAAGATCACCATCTCTGCCATCTTTTTTTCGCTGGCCGGTTTCCTGGTTTACCTCAACAGCCAGCGAGGCTTGGCGGCTAAGATTTTTGACTGGGCCTTGAAAATTATGGTGGGAATTGTGGTGATTTCCTTTTTTGGAGTGGTGGTCGTTTTGTCGCTCAAGGGTGAACTTGTCTGGGGATCGATTCTCTCCGGTTTCATCCCTGACCTGACACAATGGGTAAAACCGGCTGGAGCCGTGGCTGGCAACATCAGCGGCTTGACCGGCAGCGTCGCAGAGTTTTGGGATGGGCGCGTTGTACAGGCTCAGCGTGACGTGATGATCGGGGCAGCTGCCACGGCGGTTGGCATTAACATGACGTTCTTATTGCCTTACTCGATGCTGGCACGTGGCTGGGATAAGCCGTTCCGCGGCCTGGCACGGTTTGATTTGTCGACCGGCATGGCGATTCCCTACGTCCTGGTGACCAGTTGCGTGGTGATTGCTGCCGGTACCATGTTTAACGGCAAGATGGATAAAGATTTTGGCAGTGACGACATCACGGTCATGAAGAACAGTCCGCTCTACAAGGACGGTAGTGGGCATCTGATGGCACGCCTGGAAGCAACGAACAAGAGTTTCAAGGATCTTTCCGATAAGGAAAAGGAAGCTGGCATTGCGAAACTTCCCACAGCAGAGAAAGAGGTCGCTGCCTCACTGGTGAAACGGAATGCTTTTCAGCTGTCCGAATCGTTGGCACCGTTACTCGGTGGTGCCACGGCAAACACCGTCTTTGGAATTGGTGTCTTGGGTATGGGTTTTTCATCGATCATTATCCTGATGCTCATTAATGGCTACGCGGTCTGTGAAATGCTCGGTAAAAAACAGGGTGGGATGCCCCACATTGTCGGTTGCCTTGTGGCTGGATTGGTGGGCGCCAGTTGGTGGCTGTTCTGGGATGGTGACGCCAAGATGTGGCTGGCAATCCTGGTCTCCGCTTTTGGCATGATGTTACTGCCGATTGCGTATGTCACCTTCATGCTGATGATGAACAGTGCGAAAATCCTTGGTGACGACAAACCACAAGGAAGTAGCCTGTTGTGGTGGAACGTGCTGATGGGTATCTCTGTGCTGGGGGCAATTGCGGCCGCCTTGACCGCGATTGCCGGCAAGGCCAGCCATCCTATTGCTGGTCCGGTGGTTATCACGATCGGTGTGGTTTTCGGGATCATGATCGTGGGTGGGTTCTTCTTTGTATCGGGATCATCGAGTAGCACTGAAGAAGAAAGTTAGAACGAAGTGTCATGACCGACTAGAAGTCGGGATTCGTTGTGTCAGGGAAGTATCGTCATCGACATGGATAAAATTACAGTCTTGTCAGCCCGTAGCAAGGAGGCCATTGGTCAGCAGGTGATGCTGCAAGGCTGGGTTCGTACCCGCCGCGACAGTAAGGGGGGCTTTAGCTTCATCGAGATCAACGATGGCAGTTGCCTGGCCAATATCCAGGTGATCGCTGATGCGGACCTGTCCAACTACGAAGAGGAAATCCAGAAACTGACCGCTGGTTGCAGTGTTTCGATCTGTGGTGAAGTGAAGGAGTCGGGTGGCAAACAGGATACTGAGATCCAAGCCAGTGCTGTGACGGTCCATGGCTGGTCTGATCCGGAAACCTATCCACTGC
>CAZXJC010000297.1:0-6123 GCA_964640885.1 uncultured Pirellulaceae bacterium
CGAGAGGCTGGCTCCGTGTATCGAGGCGTAATCCGGTATCGACCCGCCAAAGCTTGACGGTTTCATCACCACTGGCTGATGCCAAGACATTGCCACCAGGGTGAAAGGCAACATCATAGACCGCTCCGTTGTGTCCGGTCAGCTTACGCAGTTGTTTCCCACTTTCTACATTCCAGAGAATGATCTGGTGATCGTAGCTGCTGGTTGCCAGGGTCTTGCCATCCGGGCTTAGGGTTGCCGCATACATCGTATCCCGGTGTCCCTTGAAGCTGCGGATCGGTTTCCTTTGCTCTACACTCCAGAGCGTTGCCTGGCCGTAAAGTCCGGCGATGCCGGAAGCGGAGAGCAATTGCTTGCCGTCAGCTGAGAATTCAATGGCATTGATTTTCCCTGGCAATCCCGTCAGGCGAGCTGTCACTTTGCCAGTTTCCGCCTCCTGAAGTTCGATCCCGCCATAGCGCGCAACTGCCCGCAGTTTTCCCGCGGATGACCAGGCCAGGGCCGTGATCGGTTTCTCCGTAGCGGCCGGTTTCAAATCGGGAACCAGCAAATGAGTAAGGTCGGGTTCAGCGCCGGCAGGACCTTTCGCTCCCCCATCAATCCAGGCCTTGAGGAGAGCAATTTCGTCTGCCGTCGGCCTCTTGTTATCTTCCGGCGGCATCAGCGGTTTGGCCTGGCCAGTGATCAGGCGAATCAGTCGGCTGGACTTTCCATCACCCGGCAGCAGCGCCGCGCCACTTTTACCACCACGTTGCAGGGAAGCGAACGATTCCAGCGACAGCTTCCCTTCCCGATCCTGTTCATTGTGACAGCCAGCGCAGTATTTCTTCAAAATGGGCGCCACCTGTTTGCTGTAATCAGGTGTTTGAGCCGCTGCCTGGACTGCTGGTGTCAGCAGCAGGCCAAGCGTCAGGATGGCCAGTTGTTTTTGTATTGCACGCATTTACCGCTCTCCTGAATCATCGAGCGCCTGGTGCACTCAATGACTCTTCCTGGCCTTACTGAAATTACCTAGTGATTGAACAAAAATTCGCGACTGCTGAGGATAGCCCAATACAAGTCTTCGATGGCGAGTCGGCGGTTATCCTTGGTTTCCTGCATCATCGCCAGCAGCCCCTTGGCTTCTTTCTCGGTCGGATACCGTGCCAGGCAGCGCAGGTAAGCTCCTTGAATAATTTCTTCGTAGGGAGTCTTAGCAGCCGCCAGTTGATCCACATGTCCATCCTTGACTTTCATCTTGTTATTGATCGTTGACCCGTTGGAGATATGTAACACCTGCACCATTGAAGGTTCATCAGATCGTTCGCATTCACAAGTAATCTCTCTGCCATTACGACCGAACGTCTTGAGGAAGTTGGAAGCCACAGCTGAATCATAAAGCTGTATGGCTCGCGTCCCCTTCGGGTAAAACTCGGTCTTTTGTTTTGAGGAATCGTTAAAGATGATTTCATTAAAGGAGCTTGGCACGTCGGTAACCTGCGAGAGGGCATCGAGTAAAACTTCGGCCATCATGCGACGCGGATAGTAGCGCGCGTAGAAACGCTTCTCCGCCATATTCTCAGCCAGCGGCTTGCTGCTGCGCTGGTAAGTGGCCGACTGCATGATCACGCGCATCAATGACTTCAAGTCAAAACCATTCTTGACCAGGTGTTCTGAACAGGCGGCCAACAGTGCTTCGTTGGTGGCCGGGTTAGACACCCGCATGTCGTCAACCGTCTCCACCAGCCCCACGCCCATAAAATTGGCCCACACGCGGTTGGTGATCGAACGGGCGAAGTAAGGATTGTCCGCAGCGGTCAACCACTTGGCTAATGCGATTCGTCGATCCGTCGTATCCTCAAACGCTAACGGTTCTCCATCCAGTGGCGTTGGTTGCTGGGGCTTGCCGGTCAGAGGTTGCAACAACTCGCCGGTCGGTACGACGAACAGGGTTCTGAGTCCATTTCCGTTGCGGCCATCTCCCCCCCAACCCTTGGCCCGCACGCGAGAAAACATGTTGGCCATCGCGTAGTACTGGTTAATAGTCCATTTCTCCAACGGAAGGTTGTGGCACTTGGCGCACACGAACGAAAGGCCCAGGAAGGCATGGGCGACATTTTCACTCATCACCTCCGGCTACTGGTGCAGGGCAAAAAAGTAAGTAACGAATATCTCATGGCAAATGCCAGTCGAAGTGACTACTTCGCGAACCAGTTGATCCCAGGGCGTATTCTCCTTAACCTTTCCGTGCAGCCAGGTGTAGTACGCCTTCACCGCCGGGGGACGGAGTCGCTGACCGTTAATCAGCAGCACATCGGACCATTTGTAGGTCCAGTAATCAACAAATTCCGGTCGACTCAACAAGTTATCGATCAGCTTGTCTCGTTTGCTGACATCCTGGTCGTTGAGAAAAGTGGTCACTTCTTCCGCGGTCGGCAAGGTACCAATGGTGTCAACAAAGACACGCCGCAAGAACTCCGCATCACTGGCCGCTGGCGACGGTCGCAGGTTTAGTCGCTGAAGTTGCTTGAGGACCAGCTGATCGATGAAATTACGTTTTGGCTCCTGGCCAAATACTTCTGCTGGTATCTTGTATTCGTGTGGCGACGAGAAACGGGCAATCACAATCTTCTGCGAAAACCAGGCCGTCACCGCACCTTCCCCGTGTCCCGTGATCGAAACACGACCCTGGTCATCAATCCTGGCAACGCTTTCGTTGGTCGAAGCATACTTGGCCCAGCGAGTCACATCCTCCACCCGCCCATCAGAGTAATGAGCTCTGACCATCATCTGCTGGCTCTCTCCAGGACTCAACAGGCTAACAGCTGGCAACACTTCCAACCTGGTCATCCGGGTATCATTCTCACTCGGCGCCGGAGCACCTGCCGAAATCCAGTCGGCCAGGATCCGGTAGTCGGGCGAGCCAACCTCGAATCGTAAACCACCCTTGTGACGAATCGCACCGGAAGGCTTGGCTAAGATCAGGCTGCGACCAGGTTCCGATAATTCAATACGCCGCCCGCGGGCCTGCCGGGTAATCACTCGATGATCACTTTCAGGATCGTAGCCGCGCAAGGAGAGTTTAAAACCACCCTTCCCTGCCAGCGCGCCGTGACAAGAACCAGAATTACATCCTGACTTGGCCATCACTGCCAGGACATGATTGCGAAAGCTCGGTACGGTCGGCTGATCCGCATGAAGCACACGAACCTTGGTGACCGCCGAGAGCTTCCCACTAGTAGCTGTCAACGTGGCCACTCCATCGGAAACAGAAACAGCGAACCCGTTTCGAATCTCAACCACTTGCGGGTTGTCCGAGACGATCGTCACGTTCTTGGCTGGGCCGTTGAATTCGCCATCCACGACCTGCTGTACCAGCAAGCGGTGTTGCGCATCAGCCCCAGTCAGCGTGAAATCTGCTGGCAAAATTGCCAGCGACGGTTCCCCGCCCAGGCTGGTCATGTCACTCACAAACAAGACCAGCGAGCAAATCGCCACTGACAGCAAAAACGGTTTACCTTTTCGAACTCGCATCGGACCCTCTTGTTGAGCCTGTTACTATGAAATCAAGCCTTTACCGCCGTTTTGAAGAGAGGCAACGTAGCTGCTCAAAACAATTCCGAAATCTCATGGTGGCCGAAATCGACCAGCGGAAATGGACGCCCTGCAGGACCTGGTAAGGTTGCCTCCAGGTCAAATCCCAGGCTGCGGAAAATCGTCGCTACCACTTCACTCGGACCGGCCGGTCGATCGACTGGAACACCACCGATCGGATCGCTGGCACCGACAACACGTCCTCCTTGCACACCCCCACCGGCAAAGCCACAGGTGAAACACTGGGGCCAATGGTCACGTCCACCGGCCGGATTAACTCGGGGTGTACGGCCAAATTCAGCCAGGTTACAAACGAGTGTAGCATCGAGCAGACCCCGCTGATCCAGGTCTTCCAGCAGCGCACTGTAACCCTGATCGTAGAGTGGAGCCACGATATTCTTCATCCCCTCGATCGATGTAAACGGCTTGGAGCCATGAATATCCCAGGTAATCTCGTCAAACACGGTAAGAAACGTATTGATGGTGACAAAACGGACTCCCGCTTCAACCAGGCGACGAGCTAATAAACAACACTGACCAAAGCGTGTCATGCCGTAACGCTCGCGTACTTTCTTGGGTTCCTTACTAAGATCAAAAGCATCCCTCGCCTGGGTGCTGGTCATCAAGCGAAAAGCCGCCTGGAAATTCTGGTCCAGCAACTGAGCATTTTCAGTCGCTTCAAAGTTTTTGACTGTCTGATCGACCACGTCGCGCATCCGGCGCCGACGATTAAGTCGAGCGGTTCCAATATCGTCCGGGGGCAGCAAATCCGGAACCTGGAAATTTGGCTTGGAAGGATCCGCCATCAAGGCAAAGGGATCGTGAGCCTTACCAAGGAAACCGCCAGCTTGTCCGTTCGGCAAGTTGCCCCCGCCGCGACCCATGATCTCTGGCAAAACCACGAAGGGAGGTAAATCGGTCTTACGACCTCGTAAGTAACTCATCACGGCACCGGCGTGTGGTGAATTGACACCGCCTGCAAACTGGCGACCGGTTTGCATCATCTGCCAGCCCGCATCATGAACGGCCGCGCTGGTGTGATAACAGGATCGAACCAGTGAAAACTTGTCCGCAACCTTGGCGTGTCCTGGCAATATCTCGGAAATTTGGATCTCTGGAGAAGCCGTCTTAATCGGCTTGAATGGTCCACGGACTTCCGCCGGAGCATCCGGCTTCATGTCAAACGTGTCCAACTGGCTGGGAGCACCCAGGTTGAAAATCATAATACAGGCACGGTCATCATCCTTATCCTTGACAGCACCGTTGGCCTGAGCCGCCATGTATTGTGGCAACGTGAGCCCAACCGCTCCCAACGCTCCCACTTGCAGGACATCACGTCGAGTCATTCCATCACATGTATGGGCTTTTCCCTGACCACTTATTTTAAGCATTTAGACAACTCCGCTAACATGATTTGGTAAACACCTCAAATCTCACTCCATGACTTCTCTACAGCTACTAATATATCCCGACTGCGACTGCACTGGCTAGGATATATCCCGAGAAACTAAGCGGGACTCTGGCAGACAAAAGCCATAATAATGAACGCAGCACCAACCTACTGCTATAATATGCGTATGTAAGATCAAGTCAGCAAACCCTCAATTCCCCGGAGCCCCGCGATGTCCTACCAACGATCCTCAATCACGGCAGCTTGCCTCGCGACGATCCTGGTCATGCAATCGTTTTTGCTAGCCGAAGAAAAGCAACAGCTGGACGTGCCAAAGAATGGAACCGATCTGGGCAATTACGTTCCTACCACCACGACCTGGGTTGTTCTGTCACCAACACTTGCCAAGTTCAACGGAAATAATACCTGCTTAGCCGGCATCTACAGAAAAGAAAAAGCGATCAGCATTTACGCCCAGACCGAGGGCCAAAACGTCTGGAACTTATTACAAGCGGTGGATCGTACCCTGAAAGACCATCCAGAAATCAAAGCCTATATCGTTATCAATAAATCGCTACGAGATAATCGGGGAAGCAATGTGAGTGGCCAGCACTTTAGAGAAACTCAAGAACTGGCCAAGACCCATGACTTTAAATACCTTGATGTCTCCCTCTGCCGCAGCCCAAGTAAGTACTTGTTCGACAAGCAAACGCCGCTAAAGTTCGTCTACAGCGACAAGCGGATCGTGAAACTGTCGAAAAAATTCTCTAAAACCGACCAGGCTCTCAAGGAAGTGCCGGCATTGATCGCGGAAGTCATTAAGCTCGCCAATGCCAAGTAAGACAATTTGAGACTCTCTGAAAGCTTGCCCGTTAGTCTTTCTGGCTCAATCGTTTCTCTGCGGGTCCTGGTCAAGCGACCCAGACACGGAAAAAGTCTGCCGCTGGGCCCTTTCCTGGCTTGGATTCTGGTACGCCAATTGTTACTGTTGCTAGGAAGAAGATTGCCAGAATTGCGATTCCGCAGGAAGCGAACCGTGCAATGAACCAATCAGAATCTAAATCGACTCGCTGGGTTGTGGCGGCCGGCCTGGCCCTGGCAGCCATTCTCATCATCTGGCTGGTCTTCTTCGGGAAATCTGAACCAAAGCCTGCCCCTGT
>CAZXJC010000298.1:0-2773 GCA_964640885.1 uncultured Pirellulaceae bacterium
TCCGTTTGGCGACGGCCGGGTTTTTTTGCATCAAGTTCGTTGTTTCCCGGGGATCATCTGCCAGGTTGTAAAGCTCGAAACTCTTGGGCCCCTTGTCGCGCCCTTTGCCCACGTGTAACAACTTGTAGTTGTTGTCCAGCAAGGCCGTATTTCCAAAACAACTAAAGGGAATCGGTTTTTGTCGTTCCCCTAGCTCCCGGGTCAAGAGCCCCTTGAGACTGATGCCATCCTGCGGTTGCAACATCACCGAGTCAGGGAGCCCCACGACCTGGGCGATGGTGGGAAAGATATCCATCGTGCAAGAAGGGAATTTGGTTGTCCGTGGTTTATCAATACCGGCTGGCCATTCGATGATGGCAGGTACCCGCAGGCCGCCCTCGTAGAGGCTTCCCTTGAAACCACGCAGGCCGCCAACGGTTTCCGGAGTGATCTTGGGCAAACCACCATTGTCACTGCAAAACCAGAACAGCGTATTGTCAGCGATCTTCAAATCGCGAAGCCCTTTGCGCAACGCGCCAATGCTGCGGTCCATGGCGACCAGTTCTCCATAGTGATTTTGCGAGTTGGTCTCCAGGTCGGCGAAGGTTTTCTTATCTGCAGCCGCTGACATCCAGGGAGAATGAGGTGTTCCGTACCAGATCACGGTAAAGGAGGGTTTTTCCTGAGCAGCTTGGGCGCCGATGAACTTGAGTGCTTCAGCGACAATGATTTCCGAGGAATCTCCTTTGAATTCCATGAACTTTCCCTGTCGACTCATGATCGGGTTGCGGTCGAAGAAATTGGTAACCGACAGCCACTGGCCGAAACCGAAGACACCAGGGTGATGGGTGTCATGGGAGAACATGGGAACCCCGGGACCCCGCATGCCGTTGAGGTGCCACTTGCCAAAATGTCCGGTGGCGTAACCGGCTTTGCGGAGTGCTGAGACGATGGTCTTTTCCTGTCTGCGCAGTGCGTAACCGTGGCTTTCAACTCCAGTTCGCATATTGGAGCGTCCGGTCAGTACGCTGGCTCGTGTCGGCGAACAGACGGGAGCACCGGCGTAAAAGCGGTCGAGACGCAGGCCGCTCTGTGCCATGGCATCCAAGTGAGGTGTTTTTAAAACTGGGTGGTTGTAGTAGCCGGTTTGACCCCAGCCCATATCATCGGCCATCACTAGTACGATATTGGGACGTGCCGCCGCGTTTGCGCCGCCGGCCGCTAGTGCGACCAGTAGGATGACGGATAAGGCGAAATGGTTTTTCATAACTCTACTTTTCTTTGGAAGTCAGAGAGGTTGCTTTCGACACTGTCGCGTATCGTACCATATGGTACGATCCTGCACATGAAAGCGAATGGAAATAGTGACCGGAGAAAAACATGAAGACGCTAACCAAAGAGATCTGGATGGAAGTTCCCGAGCGGCGAGCGATTATATCGATTCATCATGAAGTCGAGCGGCTTGTTGAGGAGAGTGGTATCCAGGATGGCATCGTGCTTTGCAACGCCATGCATATCACGGCCAGTGTATTTATCAATGACAACGAGTCCGGTTTGCACGCAGACTATGAACGGTGGCTGGAAGAACTTGTGCCGTTTAACGCGGGAAGCGATCCGGCGACCGGAGGGTATTTACATAACCGAACTGGCGAAGATAACGCCGATGCTCACCACAAGCGACAAGTCATGGGGCGGGAAGTGGTGATTGCCATTACCGACGGGCAATTGCACCTGGGGCCCTGGGAACACATCTTTTACTACGAGTTCGATGGCCGGCGTCGAAAACGGTTACTGGTCAAGATAATTGGCCATTAAGAGAGGGTGATTCACGCACTATTCTATGGACTTTGCCCCCAGTCTATGTTGTAATGCCCGGCGAGTTCACGAGCCAACAAAAGTCCAGAAAAGCCCGTTATACAATTGCAACTGTTTCAGGGAGAACCTTTCATGTCACAACTTAATCGACGTAAATTTCTCAAGACGACGGCAGCAGCCAGTGCGGTCTTCCCACTTTTTACTGTTGCGGGAACCAAGTCATCAGCCAAAGTACTTGGTGCTAACGACACGGTACGTATCGGTGTTGCTGGCATCAATGGACGTGGTACGTCACATATTTCTGGGTTCGCCCCTCAAAAGAACGTGGAAGTTTCCTACCTCATTGATCCGGACAGTAGCCTGTTTGATTCACGCAGCAAGCGAGTCCGCGATGCGGGTGGAAATACACCCAAGTGCGTACAAGATATTCGAGAGGCATTGGACGACAAGAACTTGGACGCGGTCTCCGTGGCGACCTGTAATCACTGGCATTCCTTGATCACGATTTGGGCCTGCCAAGCAGGAAAAGATGTCTATGTCGAAAAGCCGATCAGTCACAATGTCTTCGAAGGTCGGCAATGTGTTGAGGCTGCAAAGAAATACAACCGTATCGTACAACACGGTACCCAGCAGCGTAGTGATCAAAAACGGGCAGAACAGATTGCTGTCATCCAGTCAGGTAAATATGGCAAGCTGCTCGTCTCCAAGGGATATTGTTGCAAGCCGCGCTGGTCGATTGGTTCCAAGCCGGTCAGTAAGCCGCCGGCTCACCTGGACTGGAATGTCTGGTTAGGTCCTGCTCCGATGCAACCGTTCCACGCCAATCTGCATACCTACAACTGGCACTGGTCCTGGGACACGGGCAACGGCGATACGGGGAACCAGGGTGTTCACGAAATGGACGCGGCACTGTGGGCCGTTAAGGGCGGTACTATGCCGAAACAGGTCTGGAGCCTGGGAGGACGTTTTCTGCCGGATG
>CAZXJC010000299.1:0-2744 GCA_964640885.1 uncultured Pirellulaceae bacterium
GACTTTTTTCCTCTTCGCTGGCAGAATCAGCACAAATCTGCTAGTCGACGTTCTTTCAACCGTAGGAAACCCCGGGCTAGCCATTTTTAGTTCGCCTTCCGCCGCAAACCTTCGGATCCTATAACTGAATTATCTGTGCGCCGCAACTATTGTGAAAGAATAAACATGTCTCCAGCCCAACAATTAACCCTTGAACAAGCCCTCACACGTGCAAAAAAGGCAGCCGAACAGGGTAAAATTGCGATCGCACAACAACTCTACAGTGCTGTTTTGCAGCACCAGCCCAACCACCCGATTGCAAAAAAAGGGCTGCGCAAGCTGCAAAAGGAGTTACCACGCCATCAATCGGTACCAGCACAGATGGCAAACCCATCACAGGATCAGATTAATGCCCTGATCAATCTATATCACTCCGGGCAAATGACAAAGGTAGTGCAGGCTTGTAAGGAATTACTGCAGATTTACCCCCAATCATTAATTGTTTTTAATGCCTTAGGAGCAGCACTCGCAGGGCAAGGCCAATTACAGCAAGCACTGAAAGTATTCGACCAAGTAATCCAGCTGAGGCCGGATGATGCCCAGGCTCACAGCAACCGTGGCAACGCACTTCAAGAGCTAGGACAACTGGAAAAGGCGCTGGACAGCTGTAACAAGGCCATCCAGATCTTGCCAGATTATGCTGAGGCCTACTATAATCGTGGCAAAGCACTAAATGACCTTGGACAGCTAGAAGAGGCGGCGGCTTGCTTTAATAAGGTTTTGGAGATAAGTTCTGATGATATGCATGATGGGGCAAGGCTGCAACTAGCAAGATTGGGTGAAGTCAAAATGCCTGACCGTACCCCAGAGTCTTATATGAAGAATTTCTACCACTCGAAGGCAAAGGTATGGGATCAGGCTACAAAAGCGCATTATCATGGGCACCAATTAGTGAGAGAGGCAATTGACTATGTAATTGAAAAGGAAGAAAGACTTAATATTCTAGATTTAGGTTGTGGTACAGGGAGTCTCGCAGATTTTCTTCATTCTTACGCTAGTAGGTTAGATGGCGTGGATATCTCACCAGATATGCTAGAAAGGGCAACAGAAAGGAGGATTTATAACAATTTAGTGGAAGAGGATCTAGTTCAGTATCTGGAAGAGACGTCTAATTCTTACTGTCTGATAGTGGCAGCAGCAGTACTGATTCATTTCGCCGACCTTGAAACAGTTTTTTCTCTGGTATGGGATCGGTTAGATGAGCACGGGAGGTTCGTATTTTCTCTATTTCAGGCTGCAGAAGAAGAGGTTGAGTTGAATTCCTTCGACATGTTTGCTCATAGCGATCAATATATTCAGCAGTTAGTTGATCGTGTCGGATTTCGACTTTGTTATCAGAAGGAGGGTATACATGAGTATCGTGGGATACATGCCGTGGTAGGAGTAGTTTATCTATTAGAGAAAAATTCTGGGTGTTAAGCTCAGGGATGGGAGATGGGTAACATTATCACACTTGAACGGGAAGTGTTACTCCTGAGAATAAAGCTCAAGTCAGTGGTGACTTTTACATGGATGCGTATTCTGGCCAAGGCGGGTATAGTGCTTTGCCGGATTGAGGGGCGAAAATCTCACCGACGAACAGCGATCTGGTGGTGGAGGGTTAGCTGGTATGATGCGGAGGCCTATTGTCTGTGGGCAGACAAGCGTTACCTCTGGGGAGATGAGTTTGCGCACGATGATGCCCAAAACCATCAGAGGATAGCTGGTAGGGATACATGGAGCAGATGTGCGCCAGTAGGCAGCTTTGAAGCCAACTGATTTAGTGTTGCTGCCGATGCCGAGTGCAGTCCAATGCTAGCCCGTACTGATCAGTAAGGCTTCTGGTCATTGAATCTGGGCAACTTAAAGTCAGAGACCGGCCAAAGTTACCAGAGCCAGAGTGGAGAGACGGTGGGCTTGAAACTGTTGGGTGACAACACAATTCACCAGCAGATCATTACTGATGAAGGTTTGCAACAACTGAAAACCATCCGTTACCAGCAACGAAGAGATGGCGGCATCACTACCGCTGACCGTGCTTCTGACGAATACTTCAAACGGGCTTGGGCTAATACCTTTGACTTTTTGCCCCTACACTGGCAAAATCAACTCCAATCCTCTAGCCGACGTGCTTTTTATCGCCGCAAACCCCGGGCTAGCCATTTTTAGTCGATTAGTTGCCTCTATTTCACATCCATACCATCCGGCTGACCAGCCCTATGATCATTCAATATGCATCCCAAACTGCTATTGAACCTGCTTTTGTATTCAAAAACATAAAATAATAAAAAGAGGATTCTAAAGTGGCTAGGAAAAAAAGAAAGAGAAAAAAACGGGAAAAACCACTTGACCCATCACCGGATCGGATCAATGCCTTGGTCAATCTATATCACTCCGGCCAGATGACACAGGCTGAGCAGGCGTGTAGAGAATTGCTACAAACCTACCCCCAATCATTAATTGTTCTTAATGTCTTAGGAGCAGTACTACAGAGGTTAGGCCAGTTACAGCAAGCAGTGCTGGTATTCGACCAAGTAATCCAGCTCAAACCGGAATTGGCTGAGGTTTATAATGACCGTGGAGTTGCACTAAAAAAGCTAGGACAACTGGAGGTGGCACTGGACAGCTATGACCGGGCCATCCAACTGCAGCCGGATCATACAGAGGCTTACTATAACCGTGGGGTTGCACTAACCGAGTTAGGACAGCTAGAGGCGGCGGTGGAT
>CAZXJC010000300.1:0-5106 GCA_964640885.1 uncultured Pirellulaceae bacterium
CAGCAGCCGAATCGGACCGATCGGTCGGAAACCCGTTTGTGTATCCACGAATTCACGCACCACGGTAACGAGTGGCTGGTCATGAGGCCCCATGTGATCCTTACGGCGATACCAGTTAAGTGATGGCCAACGAGAAGACCAGGCAAGACGCCCTCGAAACACCTCATCCAATTCAGCCAAATCCAGCAGCAGCATGTAAAGCGGATACTTGAATTCGTGCGGCCGCGGTTGCTGCCGCCGGTGATGAACCGTTCCACGATAAATACAACTCTGCATTAGCCTGCCGAACCCTCGATTAAACCGGTCGCCACGGCGAGGGCACTACGGACCCCATCCTCGTGAAATCCGTTACCCCAGTAAGCGCCACAATAAGAGATTCCCTGGTGATCAATAAGTTGATGATGTTGCGATTGGGCCCAGTCTCGCCGCGCGTCGAATACCGGGTGATGGTAAACGTATTCCCCTAACATCTGGTCAGGATCCAGGAGCGATTCCGCGTTCAATGAAACACAATACGTTTTTTCGGAAGTCAGCCCCTGCAACTTGTTCATGTTATAAGTAACCACGGTTTCCTGGGAAAGATTCGGTGAAATTAGGTAGTTCCAGCAAGCCCAAGCCCCTCGCCTGGCTGGCAGGATCGAGGTATCGGTGTGCAGAATCGCATGATTTCGCTGGTAGGGAAAGCATTCCAGCAACTGCCGTTCTTCAGCAGTTGCAGCACCAGCCAGAATCTTCAAGGCCTGGTCACTGTGACAGGCAAAAACTACGTGGTCAAACAACTGGTCAGATCGACTGCCACTGGTGACGGCAACTCCCCGCTCACCCCGCCTGACCGAGACGACCGGTTCCTCCATTCGCAGATCAATCTGGACCTTCGCCAGTAATGCCTGAACGTAATTACAAGATCCCCCCGCGATCACTTCCCACTGGGGTCGTTGACGGAGGCCAAGCAAGCCATGGTTACCATAAAAGTCAACAATAAAACGAATTGGGAATTGCTCCAGGCGGGCCACCGGGACGGACCAGATTGCTGATCCCATCGGCATGAAGAACTGCCTGCGAAAACGCTCCGAAAATCGATATTGCGCAAAAAATTCAGCGACTGTCATTTCCTTTGATAGTTGTTCACGCAGGCGGGAGGCCAGCCGGTTAAAACGCAGAATATCCCAGAACAAGCGGTGTTGTCGCCAGGAGAGCAGGTTTCCGCGCTGTGCGTAAAAACCACTGAGACTGGTCCCACAATATTCCAGCCCGCTGGCCTCACACTTGAGACCAAAACTCATTTCCGTTGGCTGCGATTCGACTTCTAAGTCAGCCAGCAACTGGCAAAAGTTTGGATACGTCCGATCATTAAAGACAATGAATCCCGTATCAATCGCAAAAGTCTCCGAACCTTCCACGACCGTAACCGTATTGGTATGACCACCAACATAGTCAGCCTGTTCAAACAGGGTCAGCTCGTGGTGACTCGAGAGGTAATAGGCGGCGGAAAGACCCGCAATGCCACCACCGATAATTGCAATTTTCATCCCTGACCAGACGCCCATGACTCAAAAAGAAAATACGGTCCGTACCCTGTAGTTGACGGGCCCAGAATCTGCCCATACTATCCTGTCTCTGATGAATTACCAGATGTGCCCAAGGGGCACAGACCATTAATTTCCCTGAAACGTGACAAACCATGCCAACAAATATTAACCCTTACCCAAGACCTTACCTGATCCGCATTCTCACCTGGCTGACAATCCTGGGATTGCTGGCCAGCGGCAACAGCCAGGCCGCCAAGAACTGGACCCAGTGGCGCGGTGACACTCGCAACGGTATCGTCAGCAACAACCACTGGCTCGATTCACTCGACACCAACCACCTGAACGTTCAGTGGTCGGTTCCCCTGGGACCTAGCTACTCGGGACCCGTTATCCAGGATGGCATTGTCTACACGACAGAGACCCGGGATAGGAAATGGGAAGTTGCCACAGCGTTTGAAGTCGTAACAGGTAAGAAACTCTGGGAAACCAAGTGGGAAGGTTCCACTTCGGTTCCCTTCTTTGCCAAAAGCAACGGGGACTGGATCCGGGCAACACCGACCCTCCACCAGGGAAAACTCTACGTGGCCGGAATGCGTGACATGCTTGTCTGCCTTGATGCGAAGACGGGAAAAAAACTCTGGTCCCGGGACTTTCCCCGAGAGCTCAAGAGCGCTGTCCCAACCTTTGGATTCGTCAGCTCGCCGCTACCTGATGGGGATGCCATTTACGTCCAAGCCGGTGGTGGCATCATCAAGCTCGCTGCCAGCGACGGTAAGATCCTCTGGCAGTCGATGAAAGATGGCGGCGGCATGAATGGCAGCGCCTTCTCCTCACCAACAATCCAAACGTTTTTCGATCAGAAGCAACTGGTCATTCAAAGTCGCAGTGCCCTGGCCGGCTTGAACCTGGAAAACGGCAAGGTCCTCTGGAAAGAAAAGACCCCGGCCTTTCGTGGCATGAATATCCTCACCCCCTGCCAGTACAAGAACGGTTTCTTTGCCTCTACCTATGGCGGTGGCAGTTTCTTCTATCAACTCAGCAAAGACCAGCAGAATTACCAGGTGGAAGAGACGTGGAAAACCACTGTCCAGGGATATATGTCGACGCCAATCCTGCTCGACAAATACGCCTATCTTCATCTTCGCAATCAACGCGTCACCTGCATGAATGTCGAAACAGGCAAGCAGATGTGGACAACCAGACCTTACGGAAAGTATTGGAGCATGCTGAGCGATGGGAAACGAATCCTGGCACTTGACTCCGGAGGAAAACTCTTGCTCTTCAATGCCAGCCCCGAGAAATTTGACCTGGTCGACTCTCGCCAAATCAGTGACTCCTCCACCTGGGCCCACCTGGCCAATACCGATGGCTACTTGTTCGTCCGCTCCCTCAACAAACTGATCTGCCTGCGGTGGGCCAAGACATCCAACAGTCCGTAGAACCCCAACTGGCTCCCTAACGCAACCAGAACTGGCTGGCTTTCGGAGCCTGGTAACGGACATCGAGGTGTGCTGTCTCCAGACGTTTTTCCCCGGCCGCCAGGCTCTTCATGCCAGCTTCCACCAGGCCGCTCGTCAACAACGTCCGCTCCACCGGGTAAGCTGCCTTGCCTGTCAAAAAGGTCTCTTCCACTTTCGCCATCAGCGCGGCCGAGTAGACCACGTTCGGGTTCGGTGGCAAGTAGAACAGGGTCGAGAGTGGTTCTTTCTGCCCCTTAAGCTTGGCCGCAAAGGTAAAGTCTTTGACCAGGCCGTTCATCAACAGCATGGTTCCCTTCAAACCGTCCCGGTATTCAAAACGAAACGCGATCGGCTCCTTGACCCATTGTTGAATTTGCTCACTGGTCGGATACCGATGGCTAAATGACTCCGGTTGCGCCAGCGTCTGGCTGCGACACAAACAGGAATGGAACAATTCGGGATCCCAACCACCCTGCTGCCAGGATCCTTGCTTCATCGCTTGCCAAACCGAGTCCCCACGCAGCGCCTGCATAGAAGCCACGCCAGTCTCTCCGCCTCGCCGTCGTTCGGCCATGCACTGGATCACCTCAAGGGCATGAAAATCATAACTGTCCAACCCCCCGATGGCGACACACATCACTTCTTCCGCCTCGGCACCGTAGGGCATATCGATCGCCGGCATGCGCCAGGTGACCGGCAGAGACGAACCGGCCAGGAAAGGAAAGTCCATCTCTCGCGATGTCTCGGCCATCTCCTTGGCCCATTCCCACTTCCAAGACAGGTGCTTGTCATTAAAGACCGGCGCCGTTTTGCCATCTTTCTTGAAAACTTCCACCACCTGCTTGAAAAATTCGTAACGCGGGTAGAGTTTCTGACCAATCTCGTTGCGGGGGTAATCACCGTGCTCACCAATCACCAGCACCGCATCAACAGCCAGTTCTTTTCCGCCGCAGCGTAACGCTTCAGCAATACTCGGGTAAATCGGAAACCCAAACTCCTTGGAGCGGCGACGACTCAGGTCATTGTCCGGTTGCTGGTCCACGTAAACAGAAACCACGTCAAAGGGAGGCTGATGCCAGCGACCATTATTCGGATAGCCCACCAGGAAACGCTCTCCCATGTGCCAGGCATGAGAACCGTAACGCCACTCGGTCGTCACGATCGCCATTCGTTTGCGCGGTGCTGGCTGGGCCCAGGAAAAAGAGGAAGCGGCCAGGGTTCCCCCCATGGCGCCCAGAAATGTTCTGCGATCCAACATGGCTTTCTCCTTCAATGACAGGGTTTGAGTTGCCACCATCTTAGCCGCTACTGCCCACGGTGCGGAGTGTGCCGAACGAAGATTAAGACCCCTTTCTTGGTTTCTCTTGGCACCGCTTGCCTGGCTCAGCATGACGTTCCCAGTCGCTTATAGTACAATGGGCAAACAACTTCCTGCCCCCTAGTTTCGACAATCGACTGGAACAGGCTTACCATGCGAAGCGGCTTCTTGATTTTCATTTTCAGCGTGACAGCAATCACAGTTCCCGGTGTCAGCCAGGAAAAACCCGTTGACTTTACCAAGGAAATCTATCCGCTGCTGACGCAACGATGTTTCCAGTGTCACGGTGCTAAGAAACACGAAGGTGGGCTGCGACTGGACCTGCGCTCGGCCGCGCTGCGGGGTGGTGCCACAGGAAAAATCATCCTGCCTGGCAAGTCGGCCGATAGTGCCCTGCTCAAACGAATCCGTTCCTCTGATCCCGACGAGCAAATGCCCCCCAAGGGAAAACGACTAACCAGCGAAGAAATCAGTCGGTTGCAGCGTTGGGTTGACCAGGGAGCCAACTGGCCTGACGCCCTGGCGGGCAAGGAAACAAAATCGGACCACTGGGCCTTCCAGGCGATCCAACGTCCACCACTACCAGCCAAGTCATCGCCGACGACTCGCAACGCTATCGATCTGCTAGTGCAATCCCAACTGGCCCCCAAGGGCCTGCGACCTGCCGCGGTTGCCAGTCCCTACACACTACTACGAAGACTTCACTTAGACTTGACCGGTATTCCTCCTAGCGATGAGCAAATCCACCAGTTCATCCAAGCCACTGCCAAGGATGCGGAAAAGGCTTACCAGGAGGCTG
>CAZXJC010000301.1:0-4868 GCA_964640885.1 uncultured Pirellulaceae bacterium
ATCTGGATGTCCATCAGGGTGAGGTCGAACTCGGCCGGGTCCTCGGAGCGCTGCTCCAGGAAGCGCCGGACGGCCGCCGCGCCGTCGGCGGCGGCCGTGACCTCGACGCCCTTGACCTGCACCTCCAGCGAGATCTCGATCCCTGATCCCACAATCTCGCCGTCGCCCTGCGCGGCGTGGCCATCACCAAGAAAAAACAGCGCACCGGGTTCAAATACCGGAAAGTAGACCGTCGTCCCACGTGCAAATCCTCGATAATCCATGTTGCCGCCATGCTCAGCTGAGGTCGCAGTCGAAATCGCCTGGCCTCCTTTGGCCGCTACACCGAAACAACCGATCATCGGTTCGATCGGCAGCACGAGCCGCCCAAGTTTTGACTCTGGCGCAACAAGCGTTGCCGTGCCAGCATCGACATCGACATCCCATTCGGCATCGACTCGCTCTTCACCGGGAGCAGCTAGCGGTAACTCACGTACATATGTGGGATCGACCACATTTGGCGCGACCGACGAGCCCGCGAATCCGTAGCGACGATTTGGTCGGATTTCATCCAGTTCGACAACCAGCGTATCACCCGGTTCGGCTCCTTCGACATAAAACGGTCCGGTCTGCGGATTGCCTCTCGGTGTGACTTGTTCACGGTGATGATCCACTCCCCGAGCGTCGACGGTCGTCGTGATAATCGTATCACCATCGCTGACACGCAATACAGGTTCGTGCGGACCTAGAGTTGTATAGTAGTGAGTTGGCGTAAATCGATGTTCCATTTCCGTCTCTCCCGTCAATCATTGTTTCACAAACTTCTGCAGCGACGGGCAATCCTCGCTGACTAGCCCACGCGCGGCAGCCGCCGAGATCGTCACTTCACCAACGTACAGATTACCACGCGAATCAAGCCATATGTCGTGTGGCGCAATAAAGTCTCCTGCAGCATAAGGATCCCGGCCACCGCCCCAGCGAGCAAGCAGTGATCCATCACGGCTAAATATACTGACACGCCCACCGGTTTCATCCGGCCGAGGGTCAGGCGTCCCTGCGTGCCAGCCAAGTTCGGCAACGTACAGGTTGTCATCGTCATCCAAGAAGACGTTGTCCGGTCTCGCAACATCGGTCCATTGCTCAACGAATTCCCCGTCCGGCGTAAACCATTGCAAGCGGCTGTTCTCGCGATCGGCTACCACGACACATCCAGCCTGATCAACGCCAATCCCATGCGGAATCTGAAACTCGCCAGGCCCCTCTCCCGGCGCTCCCCACGAATGCAACAGCTCACCTTCCGGTGAAAACCGGTGAACGCAGCAATTCCCATAACCGTCACTGACAAACATCGTGCCGTCGGGCGCGAGTGCCAAATTGGTTGGCAAGTTAAATGGCAGTCCTGGACGCTGGATCGTGCGATAGTTCGAATTCTCGACGCCTGTGTCGCTCGACTCACCGCGGGTGCCCAGCGTCATCAACCATTGGCCGTCCGGCGTAAACTTTCGCACGGTGTGGTCTTGATCGTCAGTCAAATAGACACTGTCGTCGGGACCTATGAAAATACCATGGGGACGAACAAACTGATCAGCGCCCCACATCTGTACGAAAGCTCCGTCACGGTCGAACACCATCACCGGCTGGGTGCCACCACGATTAAACACGAAAAGGCGGTCCTGCGAATCGACGGCGATACCGACTGCCTCGCCAAGCTTCACGCCGTCAGGTACCTGGACACATGAATCATCGGCCCGATAAATGAACTCACCACCGCCAACAACGCTATCAGTCGACATGATTGATCGGTCTCCTTTGGTCGGTACGGTTTGTCAAAACCGCAACTGGCCGTTAAACGATTCATGCAGAGAAAATGAAGAACAGGAAATCCTGGTATTACTCAAAAATAGCATGTCCCCATTCCCTCTTTCAACACCAGGCGGCTAATTGGTTAAGGACTGCTCGTCCTCTGGCGGTGTGGAGTCGGCGCCTTTGGTACCGCGACTCTGTGGAAACTTCAATCACCCGGGCATCAAGAAGAGGGCGCCCACAAAACACTCAAAGCAGTTAAACGCAATAAACAGCCAAGCGGTGTCACCGTTCCAGCCTCTTTCCAGTCCAAGGCCACCCATGCAAAGCATGCTCAGCCCAAATAAAATATCCGGCCACGACTTCTTTCCGGTTTTCCAGTCAAGACTTTTGCCCATCGTCTTCTCCTCACGAATTGAATCGGATGCTGACCCTTAAGATTGCCATCGGCTGCTGGAACCGGACAGCCCCCATCTTCGCCCCCTGAGGCGGCGCCTGCAAGTCGTTTGGCAGACTGTGCCCTTGCCCGAGCCTGTGGAACCGTTGCAAAACCGTTGCAAAACCGTTGTAGCACGGCGGCGCACCGAGTGGCACTGAACAACCAAGAACCAAAAAAAGCCATTTGCCGCTTCCTGCACCTCGGTGCAATCCGCTGCAAATGGCCTGTCTTTAAAAAAGTGCCCCCACTAGGAATCGGGGAATCCGTAAAACCGTCTGGACGTATGAGTGACTCGGCATCGACTGACACAAATATGACACAGTGTGAAGCGGTGGTGAACTCATTCCAGGCCTTATCAGCCGAGGATCAGCTTAGTCTGATATGGAAGCTTCTCTCACTTAGGAGCACAAGCGAGGCTGACGGTGAACTAGGTGCGATCGCCAAAGTCAAAACTGCAATTATGGAATAAGCAGTTCACATCGACAGCTTTCTCAAGAACCGATAAACGTTTATCAAATCTGGAACTGCTAGTGGGCGATGAGGGACTCGAACGGTGGGGTTCAAAAGAATGCCTCTCTACATATAGAATCAGCGTTAGAGCAGATCTGCGAACGTGTGCAGATCTAGCCTCTCCTGCGAGAAATAAACGTCTTTGGTCCCAAACAATGCATTTTTCTTGACATCGGAAATGGCTGTGCCAAGAATCAGAAGATCCCCCCGTTCTTATAAATGTCGCGTGAATGGAATAGTATCCAATCGAATACAAGGTGCTCTATGAGATTCGAAAGATGTGGTTTTATTACACTAAGTACTCTGCTGCCATTGCTGTTCTCAACACCCGGTCTTCTTGCACAGCCTACTCCCGTGTATCGGGAGCAACTTAGGCCTCAGTTTCACTTTACTGCCAGACAGTGGACGCTTCATAAGCTAAATCCGGTCATCAGCCCGGAGCCGCCGCACGGTGGAGAGCAGGGCTGGATTAATGATCCAAACGGTCTGGTCTACTACAAAGGTGAATGGCATCTGTTTGCTAATGGTGCCGGAAGCTATTGGGTCCACGCCGTTTCTAAAGACCTACTGCATTGGGAAGAATTACCGCCAAAACTGATTCGCGACCCAGTCCTTGGAAACACTGCCTCAGGCAGTGCCGTCGTGGATTGGAATAATACGTCAGGATTTGGTACGGAGAAAGAAAAGGCATTGCTCGCCTTCTTCACCGGTTGGAAGAACAAGGTGCAGTGTATGGCCTACAGCATCGATCGCGGGCGAACATGGACGAAATACAAAGAGAACCCGATTTTGGCACATGCCGATCGCGACCCGAAGGGCTTTTGGTACGAACCGGATTCTAAGTGGATCATGATCGTCTATGGACCTCCCGGTAGAAGTTACAACTTCTTTGGATCGACTGATTTGAAAAACTGGGAGAAACTAAGCACGTTTCCGGATATGTTCGAGTGCCCAGATATCTTTCAGTTACCACTTGATGACGATCAGGCGAATATGAAGTGGGTGTTATCAGATGGTGATGGAAGTTACGTTGTTGGTCAGTTTGATGGTCGGGAGTTTCACGTTGAGCAGAAGAAAGAGGCACTCGACTATGGATACAACTTCTATGCAACTCAAACCTGGAGTGATGTACCAAAGAAAGATGGTCGCTGTATTCAAATGGCCTGGATGCGTGGCGGCAAATTTCCTGACATGCCGTTTAATCAACAACTGACCTTTCCTTGTGAATTAAGCTTGCGAACAGTTCGAGGCAAGATGATCCTCTATCGCTATCCAATCGCTGATATCAGCGGACTGTATGCTAAGGAGCATAAGTGGAAGAACATTTCCGTTAGCCACGGTAATAACTTGCTTTGTGGCATCGAAGGCGATTCATTCGATATCGAAATTGAATTTGAGCCAGCCGAATCAGATGCACTTGGATTTAAAATTCAGGGTAATGATGTGCAATACACGACGAAAACGAAAGCTGTTGTTTCCTGCCGGACTCACCCTATGAAAACAGAGCCAATTAATGGGCGAATTCATATGCGTATTCTTGTAGACCGTACTTCTATAGAAGTATTCGTGAATCACGGCGAGATTACCGGAGCAAATAGTATCTTGCCTCAGGAAGACAGTGGACCACCGAAGCTCTATATAAACGGTGGAGATGCAATCATCCACTCCCTTAAGGTGCGTGAGCTTGAATCAATCTGGCCCACTACAAACTAGCCAAGTGCCCCCACTAGGACTTGAACAATTGCCTTCTTCCAGCGGAAACAGCAACAAACCGGTTGCGACCGTTGCAAATACGTTGCAACTGGCGGCGCAACTGCGCGACTTGGACCGGTCTGAACTGGAACAGTTGCTGCTGACTCTGCTCAGCAAAGCAGAGTCAGCTGCGGAGTGAACCAGGAAGTCCGTTCAGCCGTGTGAAAGAGGCGCAGTAGCGCGGGCTAATTGATTTACTGGGGAGGTTGCCGTAAACTTGGGTGCTGGCGACGAGTGGTTTTTCCTTCTCTTCTCCGTGTCGCGCCTCTAGGTAAATAGGGGGTAAAATGTCAACTGGAATACTGGTTGTATTGTGGTTGATTTTACCAGCTATCATTTGGATAGGGCTAACGTGGAGACTTATTGCAAATCGAGGGTGGGCCAA
>CAZXJC010000302.1:0-2778 GCA_964640885.1 uncultured Pirellulaceae bacterium
ATTCAGACAAAACCAACAGCGTTGAGCCAGCCACTGATGAGCCTACGGCAACTACCGATCAGGTGGCTGATTCTGCAAATCCAGATGATGCTCTGTCCACCACACCACTGGTCGTGATAGTTCAGCCTAACTCAGGCGATTTACCAGCTCGAACACTCTCCGCCAACTCCTTGTCGGCCGCCATTGAACTGGTACATCAGCATCCATCGATTACAACCATCGAAATCGTTCAATCGGGGACTATTGCGGTGAATCCGTTTGCCCTGCGATTAGGGCCTGAAAACGCTAGACGACTGACCATCCGAGCCGCGCGGGATGCCACCCCGCTGCTAGTTTTTCAACCTTCCGATTTTGACTTGGAAACTCCATCTCCGACGATGATTCACCTGACCGGGGGAAACCTCGTCATCCAGGGGCTCCATCTCCGACTTGAATTGCCCGACGTGTTCCGCCAGTCATGGTCTCTTTTTTCCCTGCAAGACGTGGAACGACTGTTGCTAGACAACTCCAGCCTGACTGTCACCAGCGGAACCGGTACGGAACCGCCTGCCCCCGTCAGTGGAGTCGCCTTCTTTGACTTCTTGACCCCACAACTTGCAGAAGCCAGCGACCTCTCGGAAAACCCTGACCAAATGCCAACACCGGTCCCTCAACTGATCTTGCAAGACTCCATAGCCCGTGGCCCCGCCACGCTGATTCGAACGGAGCGTGCAATCCCCTTCAAGTTACGCTGGAATAACGGCCTGCTCGTTACTAACGAACGGCTGCTGGAAACGGTCGGCTCGGAAACTAAGCCACGTTGGCAGGACGGCGTGATCGATATCGAACTACAGCATCTCACGGCAGCTGTTCGCTCCGGGCTCTGCCTGATGAAGGGAAGCGAACGACGACCATTCGCCGTAGAAGTCATGACGAACTGTCAAAACTGCATTTTTATTACCGATTCCGCTACACCTCTTTACGTACAGCGGGGCTTTACTAATGCAGAAAGCATCATTCTGCGACCGAAGATCACCGGCACTTCGAACTACTACCAGAACACCGATGTGGTTTTAAAAGTTGAACCCCGTGATTTTGCTGATGAAAACCAACTCTTCACTTTTGAATACATCCAATCCAATCGCAACGCTACGTTCATTCGACCCTGGTACGACGAAATGAATTACCGACCCGGCACCATGATCTCCTGGCGACAGCAACAGGTCCCACCAACCGATCTACCCCTGCCACTGCAGACCGTCAGTGATTACCTGCTTGACGACCAGGACAGCAGTTTCGAGATGGAACCACCAGGAGTGCTTGCCGATCAGCTTCCAACGATCCCGGCCACGGCCGTTCAACCGGTGTTGCCCACGCGATTCAACCCGGAACCGTCTCCCTAGCAAAGGCCAGCGGGCAACCTCGCCCGGCGTTTTCCTCTAGGTTCTGTGGAAGTGACACTCTACAATGAGGGCCATCTTGTTATCGACACAGGCCCTTCCTACGTAGTCCAGCAGAACTCTCTCTATGAGCCAGCCCCATCTGACGTCGCCGCTCGATACCGACCAACTCCCTCAGGGAATCCCCTACATCATCGGCAATGAAGCCGCTGAACGGTTTAGCTTCTACGGAATGAAGGCAATCCTGGTAGTCTTCATGACCAAGTACATGCTCGATTCGTCGGGCAACAAAGATCTCATGGGTGAGGAGCAGGCCGAGGGCTACTACCACATGTTCACCTCGGCGGTCTACTTCACCCCTATCCTGGGCGCCCTGATTGCAGATGCCTTGTGGGGAAAATACCGGACCATCCTGGCTCTCTCGGTTGTCTACTGTGCAGGTCACTTAACACTCGCCTTAGACGAGACGCGTCTCGGCCTGGCACTTGGCTTGGGATTGATTGCGCTCGGTTCCGGTGGCATCAAGCCGTGCGTGTCCGCCCACGTGGGCGACCAGTTTGGCAGATCCAACCAAACGCTGCTGGAAAAAGTCTTCGGTTGGTTCTACTTTTCTATCAACCTGGGTGCTTTTGCCTCCACGCTACTGACACCCTGGCTGCTGCAAAACTATGGCTCCCATGTCGCCTTTGGCGTTCCCGGTATCCTGATGGCACTGGCTACGCTTGTTTTCTGGATGGGTCGACGCGTCTTCGTTCATGTGCCAGCAGGCGG
The DNA here is from genome assembly GCA_964640885.1 of uncultured Pirellulaceae bacterium. Taxonomy (GTDB): domain Bacteria; phylum Planctomycetota; class Planctomycetia; order Pirellulales; family Pirellulaceae; genus JAZADA01. The sequence continues at coordinate 2,151 of CAZXJC010000302.1, forward strand.
CACCGCTTTTCTCAGGGAAACTTTCTCCAAGGCAGGGCTGACTTCGATCAGTAGCCTCTTCGTGATCTACGCTTTCGTTGCCATGTTCTGGGCCCTTTTTGACCAGACGGGATCCGCCTGGGTCCTGCAAGCCGAACGGATGGACCGCAATTTCCTCGGCTTCGAGTGGTTACCCTCACAGATCCAGGCCATCAACCCAATCATGATCATGATTCTGATCCCGATTTTCAATGGCGTCAAAGCGCTGAACTGGCCAGGTCTCTACGACCTGCTCGACCGCGTCTTCCCCCTGACCGCCCTGCGTAAAATCAGTATCGGCTTCTTCCTCACCGTGCTGGCCTTTCTGATACCAGCCTGGATCGAAGCTCGCCTCGAGGCCGGCCAGTTCGTTAACATTGCCTGGCAACTGGCTGCTTACGGGATCCTGACAACCGCCGAAGTGTTTGTCTCCATCACCTGTCTCGAGTTCTCCTACACCCAGGCACCTAAGAAAATGAAGTCGCTCATCATGGCCTGTTTCCTGATGAGCGTTTCATTGGGCAACTTGTTCGTCTCCGGAGTCAACTTCTTTATCCAGGAAGAAGGGCCTCATTTTCGCCCCGATGCGCAGGGAGTATACCAGATCGAG
>CAZXJC010000303.1:0-2662 GCA_964640885.1 uncultured Pirellulaceae bacterium
TTCCAGACAACTTCTGCTTTGCCAGGCTGCACTTTCAAGAGACTGCTGCCAGGTCCGTAAGTTTCGGAGATGAAAACTTCGTTTCCAATCACGACCGGTGTACTGGCATTGACGCTTTCTAGCGATCGGGCTCGCCAGGGATAGTGGAAGTCGATTTTTCCGAGTAGTGGATCAAATCCGATTAGTCCGCCACGGGCAAAAGCAAAACACCAGCGTCGGTCGTCGATGGTCGCTAAGACCGGGGTGGCGTAACTGGCCAGTTCGTCACTGATCCGATAGCGAATTTTTCCTGTCCGTTTGTCGAAAGCTACAACGCCCGTTCCATTGCCCGTTACCTGCCCCAAATCGCCAGGTGCCAGGGTTTGGGATTCTTTCGGACTGCCACCGACCATGGTGATGAGCAGATCGCCTTCGATCACGGGTGTGCTGCCGGCACCAAAAAAGTTTTGCACTACTCCGAAATCTTTGACGGTATCAACCTTCCAGATAACTTTTCCCGTTTCGGCATCCAGGCAGTGTAGCAGGCCTTCAACGCCAAATAAGTAAACGCGGTCTTCATCGATCAGTGGTGAACTGCGGGGCCCGCCGTCGTAGCCAAAGAGGTCTTCGTAATCAGAACGATACTTAAATTGCCAAAGCCGTTTGCCAGTCTTGGCATCCAGGCAGTCCAAGTGAACGGTTTCTTTCGTGCGATCAAACTGGTAGTAGCGTCCCTTTGAGACGGAGCCGATTCCATAGCTGGTCCCGAGTGGTTTTTGCCAGACAATTCGCAAGCCACCCTCGGGCCATTTGGTTAAGACACCTGTTTCCAGCGACTTGCTGTTCCCACCGGGACCAAGGAAGGTGGTCCAGTCGCTGCCCGGTTTTCCAGTCGCCGAGTCGCCGGTCGCGGCGACTGCGTCTTCGCCGACCGTTTGCTCCTCACTGGCCGCTGGTTTGTCATCGACCGGTTGCTGTTCGCTGGGCACCGGTTCTTGGTTGGCAGCTTGCTGCTCGGTAGCAACTGGCGGCTCTGGTTCTTCTTGTTCACTAGTCTCAGCGGGCTCTACTGGCTCGGCAGGCTGGCTTGGTTGTTCGGCTGATTCGGTCTCGGGTTGCGAAGGAGTTTCTTGTGAGTTGTCTGACTGGCACCCGGTCAGGGCCAAGAGGATTACCACCAGCAATGCTCGCATACTCATAGGACGTTCCTTTGTGGTTCCAAGATTGTTAAGCTGTTGAGTTATTGGCTAGTGGCTGTAGCAGGCAGACCTTTTTGTTTGATTTGCCAGGGACATTTTCCCGGCCTGTTAATATAATCATTTTCAGTTGTAGCTTGCTACCGGAGACTTGGATTCCGAAGTTTCACGGGGCAACTAGCCCGGATCGCCGCAGGAGATGCCAAGATGCTGGTCGTTAACGACAGGATTAAGATCCCCCTGTCTCAGTTCACGTTTTCGTTCGCTCGCAGTTCGGGACCAGGCGGACAGCACGTGAACAAGGTAAATACCAAGGTAACCTTGCACTGGTGTGTTACCGAAACAGAGAGTATTTCCGATGCTCTGCGAGACCGTTTCTGTACTCGCTATCGCCGCCGCATTAATAAGCAAGGTGAACTCGTTCTGAGAAGCCAGCGGTTTCGAGATCGTGGGCGGAATGTGGATGATTGCCTGGAAAAACTGAAGCAGATGATCTTGGAGGTGAGTAAACCTGCACGACCACGTAAAAAGACGAAGCCTTCTCGTTCCTCGAAGGAGCGTCGCTTGAAGTCCAAACGCCTTAAATCAAATAAAAAACAACTGCGGCGGGCGCCACCTGAGAGAGATTAATCAGACTTCCCCTTTCCTCCGTTGCCGCCAGGCAATCTTTCCTGGTAGACGATAAATTTTCCTGCCGGAAAGCATAAAATCTAAACGAGAAACGGGAACAATTAGACGTGATGTTTTCCCTGCTTTTGCAACGCTTGTGGCCGCCTAGGAGAAGTTGGGAGAAGTTAATGTGTGGCTTTTGTCCTTCATTTTTCTTACAGGTCCTTCTCGCATTTGGAGGTCCTGTTATAATTCAGGCCGTTAAGCGATCGATTTGCGAGTCCAGTTAGTTTTACTGTGAGTATTGCCGATCCGACATGACTAAGTCAGAAAATATTGATGAAATCTTGACAGCATGGCCTTATGAGGCAGAGTCGCTTAACGTACGCCTTGCAAAAGGTGCTGATGGTCGCCAGATCATCCAAATGCGGATCGATATGGGACTGTTGCAGTTAGAAGTCCAGGGACGCCCGGATGGTACCATGCCGCACGGCGAACGGACTTTTCAAGATCATCTGTTTGCTGAGGCTCTTCGTAATCATCCGGATTGGACCCTTTCCGAGGCTCAATGTGGTGAGGTTGATCGAGAATTCGTTCAGTATTACAACCGCCGCATGTGCTGGTTAAAGCTGCGCGAATATCACAATGCAGTTAGTGATGCGGATCATACGCTGTGCCTGATGGATTTTTGCAGTAAGCATTCACCAGATGATGACTGGACCCATTCTCACGAACAGTACCGACCTTTCGTCATGTTTCATCGCGTTCATGCTACCGCCCTGGCCGCACTGGAAGATGATGGAGCAGAGGTAGCTGTGCAAGAAATTAACCTGGGGCTTCGACAGCTTAAGGACGAAGTCTTTGAAGATGTAGATCAC
>CAZXJC010000304.1:0-4969 GCA_964640885.1 uncultured Pirellulaceae bacterium
GCCTGAAGAAACGTCAGACCAGTTGGCGGATTCGGTCCAGCAACTGGTAGCCCAGGCGGAACTTCCTACCACTCTTTCCCAATGTGATATACCGCGGGAAAATCTGCCAAAACTGGCTGAACAGGCAGCCGAACAATGGACAGCCCAATTCAACCCTCGTAAAGTTGGAGCAGAGGAATTAACAACCATCTACGAGCAGGCATTCTGATAGAATAAACAACTGTTGCCTGGCATACGTAAGATGAGCATCACTTAATTAAAAGCCTGTTATCGCAAGAGGAGCCTGCTGTCGTGCAGTTGATTAAACGCAAGATTCGGTTTAGCACGCTGTCACTAGTGTTGTTAGCATTACCGCTGGTCACGCTGCTCGTGACCGCCGCGGATCAGCAATCATCGTCCTCGCAAAACTGGTTTCTATTTCGTGGTACTCCGCTGGCCCAGGGAGTTTCCAAGGACCCGATCACCCCACCGCTGAAGATTGAATGGAAATTCAGTGTCAAGAATGGTGCCTTTGAGGCAACCGCCGCGATCGTCAAGAACGTAGTCTACATTGGCGACCTGGACGGAACTTTATTTGCCCTGGACCTGGCAACCGGGAAAAAACGCTGGGAATTTACCACCGATAGTGGCTTCATTGCTTCTCCAGCTGTCCGCGCTGACAAGATCTACCTGGGTGACATTGACGGTCGTTTTTACTGCGTTGACGCCAGTAACGGAAAACAGCTCTGGGCTTTCGAAGCAGAAGCTGAAATTGACTCGAGTGCAAATTTCCACAAGGATCGGGTCCTCGTCGGTTCCCAGGATGCAACGCTTTATTGCCTGGATGCAAAAACCGGTAAGCTGGTTTGGAAGCATGCCATAGAAGACCAGATTCGTTGCACTCCTACCGTGGTGGAAGACCGTGCTTTTGTCGCCGGTTGTGACGGCAAGCTGCACATCATCGACTTGATTAAAGGCAAGCTAATTGCCCAGGTCGAATTAGATGGTCCCACTGGTGTCACCCCGGCAGTGATGGGCGATCATGTTTACTTTGGAACCGAAGGAGGAGTCTTCTTTGCCATCGACTGGAAACAGGCCAAGGTCAGTTGGACCTACCAGGACAGTGACCGGGGACAACCATTCCGCAGTTCCGCGGCCGTTACTCCAGAGTGCGTCGTGGTTGGCAGTCGCAATAAAAGAGTGCAGGCTTTGAATCCAAAAACTGGCAAAGGGCTGTGGCAGTTTGTCACGCGAGCGCGCGTCGACTCCTCTCCTATCATTGTTGGTCAGCAGGCATTTGTCGGCAGTTCGGATGGACGTCTTTACGCCCTCAGCCTGAAGACGGGAAAAGAAATATGGCAATACGAAACAGGAGACGGTTTTAGCGGGTCCCCGGCGATAGCAGCCGGTTGCCTGGTGATTGCCAGTGAAGAGGGGACCGTTTATTGTTTCAAGAAATCCGCTTCCAAATGAAGCACATTAACCACCCTGGGTTGAAGTGAGTTAAGGCATCATGACCAGCGATTCTACAGAAACGGAAGTTGGCAGTTATTTCATCTCGAATTACCCGCCCTTCTCACTTTGGTCAACTGATCACCTGGGAGAAGTGACAGCTGCCATCGAGGCACCGCCAGCGGACGTACCCCTGGGACTCTACCTGCACATTCCCTTCTGCCGCAAACGGTGCAAGTTCTGTTACTTCAAAGTTTTCACTGACAATACCGCCGACGACATCGAAACCTACGTTTCGGCTCTTTCTCGAGAGATTGAGTTGGTCAGTCAATTACCGGTGATGGGAGAGCGACCATTTCGTTTCGTCTATTTCGGTGGCGGCACACCTTCCTTCCTGAGCGCCAAACAATTGACCTCGCTGGTCGACCGGCTGCGGGCCAACATCAACTGGGACCAGGCAGAAGAAGTCACGTTTGAGTGTGAACCTGGTACGCTTTCAGAAACCAAGGTGAAAACACTTAAGGAACTGGGGATTACGCGACTCAGCCTGGGCATTGAGAATTTCGACGACGACGTTCTCAAGGAGAACGGACGAGCCCACTTGTCAGCGGAAATCTATAAATGCTGGGACTGGATTCAAGAAGCAGAATTTCCCAACGTTAACATCGACCTGATCTCCGGGATGGTGGGAGAAACGTGGGAAAACTGGAAGTTGAATATCCGTCGTACGATCGAACTGTCACCGGATAGCGTCACCATTTACCAGATGGAATTACCCTATAACACGGTCTATTCGTCCGACATCCTCGGCAACCAGGTTGAAATCGAAGTAGCGGACTGGCCTACCAAGCGCGAATGGGTCGACTATGCGTTCACGGAGTTGGCCTCTGCTGGATACCATGTCTCCAGTGCCTACACGATGATCAAGGACCCTTCCCAGGTTAACTTCAGCTACCGAGACAATCTCTGGAAAGGCTCGGACTTGCTCGCCACAGGAATCGCCAGCTTTGGTCACGTCTCGGGGGTCCATTACCAGAACCTTCCCGAGTGGAAAGATTACATCGGTGCGCTGCTGGAAGAAAACCAGTTGCCGCTAGGCCGTGCACTGCGTCCCACAGAAGAGCAGCTATTGATCCGCGAACTAATCTTACAGCTCAAACGTGGTTACTTGGACGTCAGCTATTTTGAGCAGAAGTTCGCCACGAATATTCTCCAGCGCTGGTCAGCAGTTTGGGCGCGTTACACAGAAGATGAACTGTTGTCACACACCGACTCGCGTATAGAACTGACACGCCAGGGGCTGCTACGAGTCGACAGCCTGTTGCCGGCATTCTTTGCCGAAGAGCATCAAGGAATACGCTACACATGAGTGAGCCGCTGGTCTTCATGATGGGCGAGTTTGCAGCTGAATTTCCGACGGACCGCCAGTATGCCCGCAATCACATGTGGGCCCTCAACGTGTCCGGACGATTTCGTTTCGGTTTCAGTGCGTACGCGGTCCGCCTGCTGCAGGATGTCTACTTTCTTGACTGGACCGTTTCCGCACCAGCCCCACTCAACGAACGACAAGAAATTGGATCGATTGAAAGTAAAAAGGCGGAAAGTTCGTTGTATGCAGCGATTTCAGGCCAGCTGACCGAATTCAACGAAAAACTGCTGGCCGATCCGTCCGCCATCAATACCGACAAATACGGCGATGGCTGGCTATTTGAAGTAGAACCAGCTGCTGCAGAGCTACCATTGCTGACACCGGCAGAGTACATTGAACACCTCGATGGCGTCTGGAAAATTACTCAGCAAACTATTAAGGGCCAGCTAAACGATTAGCTCCCAGGGAAAACCACCCACTCCGCCTGCCTCAAGTAGCTATTACCATGATCCCAGTCGTAGTTTCACTCGGTCAAAGTAACAATCCGGTCAAACGGGAATTGGAAGAGGCAGGCGTCAGTGAACTCGGAAATCTGGCAGCGTTCGAGGTTGTTGTCTCACCCAACCTCTATGATCTTCCATCCAAAATTGTGATCCTGGCATCCCTGTAGGAGTTCAGTTGCGACCTGCTTGTCTTCTCCTGGCTCTATCAGCGTTCTACCCACTGGCTACTGGATCGCAACGGCATCCATGGCAAGCTGGGAGAAGTCCTGCTTCAAGCCGACGATGAGGACGAAGAAGAAGAAGAATCCCCAGCGGATGAAACCGATGAAACGGACGAGGTAACGCGGGTCATTGATCAGCGGCCACCCAGTGATCGGACCATCTATTGTCTTGATTTGCGAACTGCCGAGACGGCGGCTGATTTTATTGCCGAAGCAAAACGTATCGCCAGCGGATTGGCCGATCAAAACCTCGACCAGTGGATCCAGGGAGAGCCCAGCGAAGAACAACAGGCCCGTTACCAGCAACCACAAAACGATACAGCGTTAGGCCCAAACGGCAACAAACCGAACACGGTACGAATCGAAGAAGCGGCCGGTCGTCGCTGGTACCCGGTCATTGACTTTAGTCGCTGCACGAATTGCATGGAATGTATCGACTTTTGCCTGTTCGGTGTCTACGGAGTCGATAAGGCAGAAACGATCCTCGTGGAACAGCCTGACAATTGTCGCAAGGGTTGCCCCGCTTGCAGTCGTGTCTGTCCCGAGAATGCTATTGTCTTCCCGCAACACAAGACACCCGGTATCGCTGGCGCGCCGGCCGACAACGCCGGTTTCAAAATCGATCTGTCACTCCTCTTCGGACAACCCGATGCAGCAGAACTGGCCGCCCAGGAACGGGATGAACAGTTAGTGCTAGCCGGTCGCAACCCCGTTGAAGAAACACCCATCCTGGCCAGACGACAAACCGAGGCACCGGCAGCCCAGCCGGATCAGCTCGATGAACTGATCGACGGACTCGATACGCTCGACTTGTAGGCCACCAAGTCTCAAACCATCACAGTCGCTGACCAACGGAGAACGAAACGATGAGCAGTGTTCGCACTTTTGGAGCTACCGGAGATGGCAAAACCGACGACACGGATGCCATTCAGCATGCCGTCAACGACGGCGACGGTTTGGTCCGTTTTCAACCCGGTCAGTATCGCATCAGCAAACCAATCCAGATCGACCTGACCCGACGTGGCCCCATTGGTATCGAAGGATCGGGTGGGACAGCTAAGATCCTGATGGCGGGACCGGGTCCTGCTTTACGACTGGTCGGCTCGCTCGGGGGAACGGGAGATCCCGGTTCGGTGAAACCGGAAATCTGGACCTCCCAACGGCTTCCCACGATTCAAAATATTGAAATCCAGGGAGCCCACCCGGAGGCAGACGGGATCGAGTTAATCCAGACCATGCAATCGGTTTTCGAGGGCGTGCTAATCCACCAGGTACGTAACGGGATTCGACTGTTTCAACGAAACCGCAATGTGCTGATCAGCCACTGCCATATCTACAACAACACAGGCGTGGGTGTCTTCTTGGACCAGGTCAACCTGCACCAAATCAATATTGCCAGCAATCATATCAGCTACAACCGGTTGGGCGGCATTCGCATAGAGAAG
>CAZXJC010000305.1:0-2780 GCA_964640885.1 uncultured Pirellulaceae bacterium
AGCTCTTCGACTCTATCGAATTCCAGCTTATCAAGAACGCTTTGGAATTTTAGGAGTATTTCGTAACGATCATCTTTACTGTCTTTACTGGGTAGAGGCTGCGAGGCTAGCTCTGCCGGACGAAAATGCATTAGAACCTGACGTAACGGGTTGAGTTCACGATTGCCGACCCGCAGGAAACGCAGAATATGACGAGCTGACTGGAAGTTTTTCCAGACGCGCCAGACCCAGGGAATCCAGGGGCCAAGGGCCAACAGCCAGATAAGGGAACGCCACGTGGAAAGGGTTTCACCATAACCCTTTAGCCACAAGCTCGAGGTGATACCAGCGACCGCTACCAGAAAAAACCAGGCCAGCGCCAGGTCCCAATGAGCAAACCAGGTGCGAAATTTGAGTCGCTTACGGAGACGGTGCCAGCGACCTTGAAAGGTTTCTTGGGTCGACTGGTCATAACAAGCGGCCAGCAAAAGTAGATCACGGGACTGGTGTCGGTCCAGTTTGGCGACGGTTTCGGCGCGGATTTCTCCAGGAGAAGAATGGCGAGAAGAGCGAGTCCCCAAGATCTCGTCTACCAGTCCGGTGACTCCCAGTGAAAGGATCGCATCCATATGATCCCAGAGTTTCCATTCAGTTAATACACGGTCCGCCCGTCGTTTGCGGCCACTGAAGCGATCGCGAAAACGATCCAGGAAAGGATTGAAGTCGTCGTAATGAATTACGTAGCTGCGTTGGGTTGTCCGGGGCCGATTGTGTTCGGTCAGGTGCCGGGCGATCTGGAGTCGAACAGCCGTTTTCCCGGAACCTTTTTCACCAAATACTAGCGAGGTCGCCGGAGTACTCGGGTCCCCATAGATTTTTTCCCAGCTTGGGTGGTAGCTACTGTCAATACAATGTTCCTGGAAGACCGGATCAGTTTGGGCGTCCTCTTCAGCGAAGGGGTTGCGACTGATCCCGTGGTGTTCCAGAAACTGCTTGATTTTCATAGTTTCGACTTGTTTCGCAGGCGAAATGAGGGGTCTCATGATGTCACGTAGAAAGCCGCCCGCATGTCAGGCGGAGGGGATTCCCACGTGGATTGAGTTCTGGTTATTTCCCCAGCGTATAGGCTTTCTCGGCCGTTTTGTCTCCTCCGAATCCTTTTCGCAAGGGAGCCGTGGCAGCGGAAACCGTTTTATCAGGACCGGTTAATTTAAGGAAATAGTTACCCTTTTCTTTAACCATCAAGATTACGGCGACCATTTTTGAACCGGGAGTGGGTTTGGTTTGTTGTCGAATGGGCGGTCCGATCGGCTTGTTGTAGGTGCCGGTAACCTCGGCCAGGTAGTATGGACCTTGGGCTGATTTCCCACTGCTCATCGTAACCTTGCGGCCCTTGGCGGCGAACTGGCCGATCCAGCGTTTCAGATTTGCGTCGACGCCGCCGCCTGCTCCACCGAAGAAGTAGACAACCAGTTCGGCCCCGTCTTTGTCAGTAGCAACTGCCGGTAACTGGAACTGGCCAGCTCTTAATCGACTGGTCGGTTGCTGTTGCTTCCAGTTAACAGGGACCTCGAGTTGAATATCCTGGAGTTTGACTTTCTTGGTTTTTGCTTCTTCGGCGTTAATGTTTTGTGTCAGCAGAACAACGAGGCTGATGCTGAGAACGAATTTCCAAGTCTTTAAAGTTCGGTTCATTACAAATCTCCAATTCATGCAGTTAAAAATTAGTTGTGAGAAATTATCGACCGTTGAGGACCCAAATCAAGACGCCTATCAGAATAAATGATGCCACGACCAGGAAACTCACAATGACCGGAGTCCAGTTAGTGGATCGGCCGCGGCCGCTCAGGCGTCGGGTGGTGCTGCTGTTTTGTGAAGTTCCTTCTCTCGGTCCCGTGTTGTCGATACCTAAGTTCGTAAAATCGTTTAAGCCACCTGTTGGTGCGAGTCCTGCTTCCGGGGCGGGAGTACCGGCCAGTTGGGGAAATATCTCGCCTGCCTGTTTCCAGTCTTCCCAGCCTTCTTGCCAGACAAGAGAATCAGTTGCAACCCTTCTTTCCTGGATCCAGCTTTTAAACAGTTCTCCTTTTGCGGGACCAAACTGGTTGCCATTTGTTGAGCGTACATACCAGACGAGATCTGGATTGGTCGCCAGCGGATCCGGTGTAGCTGCTGGCGGTGTGGTGGGAAGACTGGCCGTCGGTACATCTGGGAGGGGCGCGACGCGAGTTGCCACTGGCAGCGGGGAAGGCGATGTGGCCGGGGTGGGACTAGTGCCGACGGTAACGGTTGGGCCGGCTGCCTGGCCCTCGGCTGCCAGGCGTTCCGCTTCACGTTCGGCCTTGCCCTTGCGGGTGGACTGCAGGGGTATATCGACCTGGCTTTTGCATTTCGGGCAATATCCCTTTTTGCCGGCCTGGTGGTTTTTTACGTTCAGTTTGTGGCCGTTTGGACAGCGGAACTTGATGCCCATGATGTTTGCCTATGGTTACCGGAAGGTAAAAGGGTACGACGAAACGGAACTTGGTTCATTCAGAAGTAGATTGTTATTATAGCGTTGTGGCAATTGGTGGGAAGTTTCGTTTGCATGTTGTACCGCCCATCTGGATTCTATTTACGCACCTGAACCTGCCAGAAGTGCTGCGATGGCCAGTGGAATTGGGTTTTCGTGGTTGATTTAGTTCCCGCCATCAGGGAGCCGGAGTTCATAGTTTTTTTGTTTAGTTGAATCAGCGCGGGAAGATGCTTACAATTTCCTTTTCCAAACGTCTGCCGCGAACAGGACTTTTACTTTTCAAGCT
>CAZXJC010000306.1:0-4879 GCA_964640885.1 uncultured Pirellulaceae bacterium
AAATCTTCTGATGGCTTGCGCGGATGTTAATGCGAGATACTAGGGTGGCAACACCCCATTGATTAAGGCTGCGGCTTACAACTCTAATTTCGGAATCATCGAAACACTTCTGAAGGCTGGTGCGCATGTCCAGACAAAGACCAAGGAAGGAAAGACAGCGATAGACTTTGCAAAGGAGAACGAAAATATTTATAAGACCAAGACGTACTGGAAGCTCAACGACGCACTATACGAATAGCTGCCAGAAAGACCTCAACATTGACGATGCAAGCAACTTGCAACAAAGAATCACTCATTTCAATGCGAACGGTGAGTCGGATGTTGCCGTGAGTCGCCCTAACCTCCATACAGCCCCATGACGTTATATCCCTTGGAAGGCCCCTCTGCCACGACAACCGAACAGAGTTTTTCCAAAACGGCTTGAATACGGTGGTGCCCGTGGTGCCCTATGGGGTTTCGGTCAGTTTGATTTGTTGGCGAGATTTGCTAGAACACCTGAGATTATTGTTTTGTTGGCACTACGATAGGAGATAGTAAGGGAACTCCTCACAGTTTTTCACCGACAAAGTCGAACACCGGAACTGAGCCATGAAACCATTGTGCCATGGATTCACCCTCATCGAGTTGCTGGCCGTCATCTCAATCATCGCCCTGTGCTGATTGCCCTCTTGTTGCCCGTTCTCCAGAAGGCGAGGGAAGCGTCGCAGGCGGCTGAATGTGGGTCAAACCTGCGCCAGATTGGCATCGGGATCCAAAAATGTGCATCGAGCATTTCGCGACGGATTTTTTGCCGTGTCGAGAACCTTCGAGCTCTGACGGCCGCCGAGCACCTAGAAACCGCGACTTCTCAAGGTTCTTGTACCATCTCAATGATCTGCACAATTCGCTTTGCCGCGACGCCATGACCCCGTTTGTTCCAATGTCCGTCAATGGCATAGTCCTCGATTATTCAGATTAAAATCGCTCTGAATGGTCAACATGTCCAAATTGTTTATTAAGGTAGATTGCGCAGATTATGCAGATTAGAGACTAGTTTTCTTCTCCAGCCGACTCGATGACGACCTCCACTTGACCATCCAGGCTCAGTGGGATTTTTAGCGTGCCGTCGTCTTCTGCGATGGTTGTCGTTTGGCCGCCAATCGTGACCCGATAGTTGTTATTTCCCGGGAAATAGCTGCCGCCCACAAACACATCCAGTGTTGCTTCGCCCTGTCCATGGAGAAGAATCTTGACTTGGACATCACCTTGCTGGTCGTCGAACTCCAGGACTCGCAGATTCACCGGCGCGCTCGCCTCGAGCGTGACGGGTATTGGCTCGATAACTGCGGATTCGTTTTTTCCAAACTCCAGCTCGGTGCGCACGCCGTCTGAATCAACGGTTGTAAAAAAAGAGTGTGCGGGTTGCTGACCGCGTGCATCGAATTTGTACACCCGATGCAGGAGTCGGTCTTCGGGCCAGCCGTACACGCCGGAATTCATAGTGACGATGCGCTGCTTGCCTCGTACCATCCCGGAGCGAATTTCCTCGAAGGTCATTGGAAATTCCCGAGCGGACAACAAAGGATGGGTCAGTTCATGACCAATGCTTCTAGGGACACTGTACGGTACAAACAGCTCGCCCCAACTCAACTTCTCCAGGGTATCCAGATAGACCTCTTTTTCCGTCTCCCCGCCGCCCAGCGCCGTGATGGTGGGAGCCAGGTGCAACTGCGGCCCGGCGCCTGACTCTGAGTCGTGGATGATGTATTTCTCGTTGGCGATGGAGCGCGTCACCACGGTGTTGTTGGCGATCACGACGCCACCTTTGTCGCGAATCTTGCGGCAGAACTCAATCATCGACGGCTGAGAAAGCAACAGTACCGATCCAATTTTGCGCGTGATGGTCTTGGTGTTTGGGTCAATTTCGGCGGAGTGCCCATCCCATCGCCCGTCGTAGTTCCACTTGCTCCCGTAGCCGACGAAAAATCCGTCGAAGAAACCGCCATCCATGCCGATTTCATCCATCAGTACGTCCACACTTTTCATCATGGCGTCGTGGAAGCTGTTGCCCGGAGTGGGGTAGAAGATCCAGTACTTCCATCCTGCGTCCTGCCGCTCTTTGCTGATCCAGCCGTACGGCACCCCCCAAATTTTTTGCTCTCCGTTCTTGCCGATCACTTTGGAATCGGCAAACCGGTCAGGATTGTTCGTTGCGTAGAGGCTGTGAGCGATATGAAACACGGGCCTAAAGCCGGGATATCTTTTGTGGATGGCGGCGGCCTGTTTGCGCAGCATCGCTCGCTCCTTGGGGAAGTCCATAAACTCGATGCCTTGGATACCAACCTGCGGATCATCCAAGTTCCCTCCAAGACCGTGGATGGCACCGTACTTCAGACCCTGTTTTTCTATTAATTCTTTAGAGGGTATCTGCCGGCGACTGGTCGGACTGTAGGTATAAATACCCACTCCTCCATCAATACTTCCGATCCGGTTCTCCACTTTCCGGAACGAGTTGATGAAGTCGTAGTAATCGCCTGAGTGAGTCGGGTAAACCGCCCACTCCAAGGTGTAGGACTTCCCAGGGGCCAGGGCAAACTTCTCGGTTCCCACGCCCGAGACGTCCGACTCGGCGTAAAGCACCGATTGGACAACATAGACGTCGTCGATGGGGATGATGCCGATGCCCGTATTCTTATCGGCCACAAAAACACTGGGACTGAATGCCGTCTCAGGTCGTCCACCGCGTTCCCAGCCACCCAACCGGGACTCGACGAAGCGATCGCGATTGATCGGCATCTCGTTGTAGATCAGAAGTCCCAGATCCTCGTCCCCGGTGTTGGTGTAGGTGTCTTTGACATAGACGTGCGTCGCAAAGACGTCGATCTGGCGGTGAATCGTGTAGAAGTCACCACCGGCCTCGACTTTGTATCGTTGAGATTGCTTGCCCTGAGCGGAGTCGAACGGTGAGACCTGCTGCGCAATGGCGACGCGCCACGCAGCTTCTCCGCCCACCGCGGCGCCGTCTGCCGTGAGATGATTGAAGTCCCCGTTGGGCCAGGAGATCCTGGACTGGAAGCGGTAACTTTCTTCGTTGATCCGGAGAGTGAACCCGCCTGCTTGACCCATTGTCAGCTCGAATGGTCCAGGACGCGACGCGGGCGGCAGCGGGCCCGCTGTTTGGTCTTCGGGGGAAGCAACGCGTGGGGGCTGGGCTGGATATGAGAATTCAAACTCTTCTACCGGGTGAGCTCCATCGTCATCTTCCATCGCCACGCGAACAACGTAGTCGCCTGCGCTCAGTTCGTCGCAGGAAAATTTTGCTTCCACAACACCGACATCAGGCACGCTCTCTATTAGCTGCCACTGAATGAGCTGGTCGGGGCGCTGCTTGTTCGACAGCCCCACGCCGATCTGTGCCTCACCGGCCAGAGGCTGCAGGCCTTTGTAGTTGATTTCCAGCAGCACTTCCCCACGGTCGAGGTACTCGTAGCCGGTCACTTTTGCTCGACGAAACCAGGCGGGATCGATCCCGTACGCCGGGGCCTCGTTCTTGTAATGGGCCACGGCCTGCGCGCCGGACAACGCGTGATCGTAAATCCGGACCTTGTCCATCATGCCGCGGAATCTGGGCAGGTCTGGCCGCCCCTTGGTGCCCGCGATCATGCTGCCGTCGGTCTTGTAAGTCTTGAACTTCGACTCTTTGCTTCGATACGGCTTCTGTGCCAGCCGGCCGTTGATCCAAAGTTCCATGCGATGGCCATCGAAGGTAGCGGCAATGTGATTCCACTCGCGTAAATTCACGTGAGCTGCCACCTTGTTCCCGCCGCTGCCGATGAACCAGTAGACCAGTTCAGCGTGGGTGTAGTAGGCCACGAAGTAACTGGTCAAGCTCCCGCCAAACAGGGCAGCCAGGCCTTGGCTCTTGACCTCGGGCTTGATCCAGGCCTCGATGGTGACCGGGCCGGTAAAGGCCAACTTTTTCGTTGCGCTGAGCTCGATATAGTCATCCAGACCGTCGAGGCGCAAAGCAAACCCATCATCTTGTTTGACCCACGTCGCACCGAGGATCTTGGCTGTATGTCCATTGCCAGTTGCATCGTGCGTGACAGCACCGTGTCCCTCATCAAAGTTCCACTCGGCCAGTGGTGTGGACTTCTGCCCTGCCGCCGGTTCAGACATCGAACCGATGAGCCAGCAAGCGAAAAACATCACAGAGCCAATACGGCCAATGGACTGTTTTCGTTTAATACATAATTTCTTCATGTACTCTAACCTTAATGCAACAAATATTGAATGTTGGTCTAGCGGGAGGGCTGATCATGTAGAGCGAGACGTCAGCTTCTTTAACCGTCATTTTCCATATGACCTTCGTCCGGCTACACCGCCTGGCTCTTCGCGCTCCATTGTACCCCCCACAAAGCGTTTATGTCTCGAACACCGTCGGCATCCTCGAATTGGGGGGCTAGATCGGCGTTGCGCGAGTCCCAGAACTCGCTCCAGGCCAGATTTGCCCGAACCGATAGCGTTCGATGACAGGTTCGAGCATCAACCGCCAATCTTTGGCCCTGGCGACGTTGCCCACTTAAAGTCGGGCGCTGAATTGCTGTTTGTCCAGAAGAGGGCGGGCCAGGGGGCGTTTGCAGTCTGGTCGTGTTTCTCACGAAAGGCAGCCACGACCGGAACCATGGCGGAAATTTTGGGCACCCCGTTGTGGGCTGCCCCGCCCAGGGGAACCTCGGCGGCAAACGTACAGGTGTGTGGGGTGCCGTTTAGTGAGCCGCAGGTTACGTCCCCGCTTACGGTGGCCTCTTGATCAGAGAATCGCCACAGGTAATTGTACTGCTCGTGGCCGAGCGGCACAGCAATGGGCATGACCGTACGGTACTCACGAAGCTCGGCC
>CAZXJC010000307.1:0-2568 GCA_964640885.1 uncultured Pirellulaceae bacterium
AGCCTCTTCAACATGCTCGCCGGCGGCGCCGGCCAGGAGTACAAGCAGCGCTGGCACCGGGACCTGGGCCGAGCCGGCGGCGACGACGAGGGCGCGTTCCTCCAGCGTCATCACGGCAAACTGGTCCAGTTCAACGCCCCACTGCAGCCGGGCGATCACTACCTGCAGATTGTTCCCAACAGCCACCTGCGCGCCTCAACCGCCGCCGAGCTCGAAGCCGACGACGACGAGAACGGCGCCACCGAAATGCCCGGCGCCCTCATCGTTATGCTCGAGCCGGACGACATCGTCTATTACAATACCAATCTCTGGCACCGTGGCTGGAACCCGACCGGCCGGAAGCGCTGGACCATGCACTCCGCCTTCTGGACTGCCGACTACCCGGTCATGAAACACGAGCACGGCCAGCGCGCGGCCCTGCTGACCGCCGGACACATGGATCGGATGCCCCCGATCACACGGCAGTAAGTCCAGCGTTACCTCGATCAGTACACCGACGATGCGGTCGAGATCTTCGACCTGTAACACACACGCAAGAGAGGTGGAAATGAGCGGGAGGCTCTACTGGACCGACACGGGAGCCGGCACAATCACCAGCTGCGACCTGGACGGCAGCGACATCACCGAGGTCGTCACCGACCTGCAAGATCCCCTCGGCATCGCCGTCGACGTGACAGGGGGGAGGATCTACTTCACCGACATGGGCACCCACAAGGTCCACCGCGTCGATCTCGCCGGCGGCGAGATCGAGGACCTGGCCAGCGATCTTCCACAACCCCGCCACATGGCCCTGGACCTGGGAGCCGGCCACGTCTACTGGACCGACTCCACCGCCAACAAGGTCCAACGCGCCAACCTGGACGGCAGCGAGCTGGTCGACCTGGTGACGGGAATCCCCGGTGCCGGCATCGCGCTCGATCTGGATGGCGGCGTGATTTACTGGGCCGACCCCTTCGTCGGCAAGCGCAACCTCCGAGCCAACCTGGATGGCTCCGTTATCGCGGCTCTGTCCACTGGCCTAGGAATCCAGGTCGGCATCGCCCTCGATGTGGACCGCGACCGGATGTACTGGGCCGACTCGGATACCGACAAGGTCCAATCCTCCGCCCTGGACGGGTCTGACGTGCGGGATGTGGTCACCGACGGCGGCGGCCCGCGCTGCATCTGCCTCGACGTCGAACGCGAACTGATGTACTGGACCGGCGTCGGCGCCAACTCCATCTACCGCGCCAGCCTCGACGGCAGTGGGCGCCGCACGCTGGTCGAACGGTACAACCACCCCTGCGGCCTGGCCCTGGTCCTGGAGTAGGGCCGGTGGGACCCGGGGTCTCACGCCCCCAACCCAACCGCAGCGCCGCTCAGGGGGGGACAGGCTTGCACATCACGCCGGAAGCAGTTCCCCCTGCCTTACACCCCCACCCTGTGACGTGCGGAGGAGGGAAGCGTGCAACTATGCTTCATCTGTAACAAGACCCCGGCCGACCTGGCGCTGGCACAACAATTAGGCTATACCAGCGCAGAGCTCTTCTTCTCTATGCGCGGCGAGGGTTCAATCGAATTTCCCGAAAAGGACGACTTCCTCCGCGCCTTCGCCGACACCCCCATCACCGTCTCCGCCGTCGCCCTCCACAACGACGACTGGCCCATCAGCGGCGACCCCGGCCAGCAGGCCCTGAGCGAAGATCGCTATAAAGCCGCGCTCGATGTATCCTACCAGCTGGACGCGGGGGTACTCTACACCGTCACCGGCACCGACCTGACCGGAACGGGTCTTCACCCAGAGGCAAACCCCGAGGAGGTAGCCGACCGCATCGTCGAGACCTTCGCCCCACGCCTGCAAGACCGCCAATCTGATGCGCGGGCCCGGCATGTGGGCACGGCTGCTCCCCCATCTCAAGGGCATGGGCATCAAGTGCGACCCCTCCCACGGCGCGCAGGACGGACGGCCCTACCTGGCCGAAGCCGCGAACTGGGCCACCCATTTCGTCCACGTCCACGCCAAGGACATCATGCAGATCGGTAACCGTTTCCACGCCGACCCCAACCCCGGCTTCGGCCAGATCCAATGGGGGGCCCTCTTCGCCCTGCTCTACGAAGCCGACTACACCGGCGCCCTCACCGTAGAGCTCCACTCCAACTTCTGGGCCAACAAACGCCGCCAAGCCGGCCTCCGCTACCTTTCACAGTTTCTGCTCAATTTGCTAGGACTTGTACCCTCCTCATCGCGAGTGGCTGGTCCTCCTTGGAGTTACAATTTGGCGGCCGGGTTCCGGCGCGCAGCGCCGGCTAGACGGTGGCGCGACATGAGATTTCACGTCGCGCCCCCCGACGGACACTTCCACTGCGGTTAAGAGACCACGCAAAGGTCGGTAAATGAACAAACCTCCCAACATCCTTGTCCTCGGCGGCCTGAACATGGGCCGCATCGCCCGTGCCGAACGCCTCCCCAAACCCGGCGAAACCCTCCGCGGCAACCGCTTCTACCACTCCTCCGGAGGCAAAGGCGCAACCCAGGCCGTCGCCGCCGCTCGCCTCGGCGCCCAGGTCGCCATGGTGGGCCGCGTCGGC
>CAZXJC010000308.1:0-4054 GCA_964640885.1 uncultured Pirellulaceae bacterium
CAATTCCGCCCGAGCCACGTTCAGCTTGTAAACACCCCAACGCTGCAAGAATTCCAATTGCAACTCCGCCAGTCGAAACCAACGCTCAAAAGCCTTATCCCGTTCAGTATCCATGGGCCACCTCCTTTCCTGTTCTCAACACAATCCAGTCATCACGATCGAATCTGCAGGAAAGAAAAGGACCGTCGCAAAGACGCCCGATTAACGACAGCCTCGCTCTAGCATATCCGGAAACACGTCCTTAGGATCTACTTAACGCCTCTTCCCAGGCCCATTCTCTCGTAAGGACATCTCTCATGAGACGACCACTCTTCCATCGGCACTACTGGCTACTGGCACTCTTGTTGACCTGCAGTGGCTCAACGCTGGCTGCTGATCAGCCCACTGGCATCCTCGCCAAGGGAACGCCTTTTGAAACTCCCTATTACGTGCAGGAAACCGGGCAGCCAGGCCCAACCATCGTGATCACCGGAGGGGTCCATGGAAACGAACCAGCAGGAGCTTATGCCGCGGAACAGATCCGCCACTGGAAGATCACCCGAGGCAAAGTCATTGTCATTCCACGCTCCAACGTTCAAGCATTAGACATCAACAAACGTTTGACACCCGATATCGCCGAAGAACTGAGCAACCTCAATCGAAACTTCCCCCGCACCGGAATGAAAGCACCGCCTCGTGGCGTCCTGGCCACCAGCATCTGGGAATTGGTCAAGAAACACGATCCCCAGTGGCTAGTCGACCTACACGAAGGGTACGATTTCAATCGCATTAATTCCAAGAGTGTCGGCAGCACGATCATTTCCTCACGAACCCCGGCTTCTCATGAAGCGACCGCCCTTATGCTGGCCGCCCTGAACGTCACGATCGAAGAGGAAAATAAGAAGTTCCGCCGCCGCGGCCCACCCATCGATAGTAGCCTGGCCCGAGCTGCCAACGAACACCTGGGGATTGAATCGCTCATTCTGGAGACCACCTTTAAGCAGCAGCGACTTCCTAAGCGGGCTCGCCAGCACCGTATCATGATGCATCGACTCTTGACCCATTTAAACATGCTCGACAAGAATGTGACGGTCGAAACCGTCACGGCCAGTCCCCAGCCGCCAAAAACCTTCCGCATCGCCATCTACGATGCTCCTGGTACCGCCGGCCCAGGGATCCCCAAATTGCATGAACACTTCCACCGACAAGCATCGGTCCAACTGGTCCGTGTCAGTCCTGCTGATATTGCCGGTGGTATCCTCGATCAATTCCAACTGGTGATCTTCTCCGGCGGTAGCGGTAGCGGCCAATCCAAGTCGCTCGGAGAAGCTGGTCGAAAAGAAGTCCGAGACTACATCCATCAGGGTGGCGGCTACATCGGGATCTGTGCCGGTTCCTACCTGGCCTGTGAAGGATTTTCCTGGGGCCTCAACGTGCTCGATGCCAAGACCGTTTCCAATAAATGGCGTCGCGGCCGAGCCATCGTCAAGATGGAGCTAACGCCCCCCGGCCACAACCTGCTCGGCAAACTGGAACATCCGACCGACATTAAGTATGCCAACGGACCGATCCTGGCACCTGCCAACTCAGCTGACATCCCCGACTTCCAGCCGCTCGCTTTCTACCGCACAGAAATCGCCGAGAACGACAGTCCCAAGGGGGTCATGATCAATTCCCCGGCAGTCGTCTCCGGCAACTTTGGCAAAGGGCGGGTGGTCTGTTTTGGACCGCATCCTGAACAAACGCCCGGCCTGCAAGCAATGCTCTGGCGTTCCCTGCTGTGGGCCGCCAACCGCCCGCTGGAAACACCGTTGCCTGCGCCACTCAAGCCAGCAGTTGCCCCGACAACAGAAAAAACTCCGGCCCTCAAGTAAGATCGCCGACCTGCTCAAAGAGGCTCTTGCTCTCCTTGCCGAGCCACCTGGCAACCAGCCTGCTCAACCGTAGCTGTGGCTGTACTGGCAGGATCTAACAGCGGATTGGTGTGATTCAAATGAACGAATCGCACCTTGCCTCGCTCGCTCGCTGACAACAAAGCCAATTGCTCAAGCGTCTGCAAAACGGTCGGATGGGGGACGTCCTGCAAAGAACGGCCCACTAACTCATCTTCATCAAAAAAGGTGCCATCGATGTAGGCCACGTCAACCTGGCTTAAGAACTCCTCGAGCGATGACGGGCCAGCGTCCCAGCGATCAATGTCAGGCAGCCATAAAACGCGCCGGTCAGGGCCACTAACGACCAGCCCAATTGTCTCAGAAAACTCTGCCCGATGGGGCACCACTACTGGGGTCACTTGAATACGCTCGTTGAGTGGCTGCTGAGTTTGATCTGACAGTTGTTCCAGTTGCAGGTACTGCTCTTCACAGAGGGTACTCCAGGGCAGGTGCTGTAGTAAAAACTCCTGCATGCGGGGCATCGCGTAGACGGGCAGTTGCCGCGTCGCCATTGCCTCTTTGCCCAGGTAGATCAGGCCCGTGTAGTGTCCGATGTGAGCATGGGTCAGGCAGATACCAGCCAGCGTCGCACGCCCTGCCTGCTGCAATGCCGCCAGTTGCCCTGGGAAATCGGGAGTTGCATCGATCAGCCAGCTTTCGCCACTGGTCGGATCAACGATTCCCAGCGCGGCAACCGCCCGTCGCCGCTCGAGATATTCCCAGGCCGCGGCGCAACAGGCCCGCTGACAACCGGCCTGTGGATACCCACCATCCTGGGCTATTCCCAGCACCTGCACAAAGGGGCCACCCCCATCGACTGCACTGGTTTGAGACAAAGCATCACCCCGTCAGTCGGCAATCGGAAAGAGGGTCTTCAATTGTTCAAAGGTTGGGCGGCGGCCGTATTCGCAAACTTCAAAGGCCTCGGCATACTTAACCTTCTTACCCAGCTCTTCGCCGTAAAAGCGAATCAAGTCTCCGCGGTACTTATTCGCTGTGCGACTCTGCCGACTCTGCCACCTCGACTTCAACCAGTCCAGGCGGGCTGCCGGGTCATTGGCCGGAGGAACTTGCCGCAGGCGTTCGGGACTGCCATTTGCTCCCCCTTCGTAGGCCTGCGAAACCAGCGCCGCCAACGCTTCCACCTTCTGGTCAAAGACACTGTCGACCGAAACGACAACATCTGGTTCAAATGGGTAAGGCTTTTGAAAACCATCGCTTGAATAGAGGAAGACCGGGTTCTTCTTGAGATGGGGCGTATCGGGACAGAAGAAGGGAACCGTCACCATGAAAGCCGCATCCTGTACCAACACACCGACATAACGATGGTCGGGATGATAATCCCAGGGGCGATGACTGATCACGATGTCTGCTTTCCAGTTCCGGATAAGCCGCGTAATGATACGGCGGTTTTCCAGGGTGGGCATTAATTCACCGTCATGGATATCGAGAATTTCTGCCTCGCAGCCAAGCCGCCGCGCCACCTCCGTTGATTCGGCAATCCGCCGCTTGGCCAGCGCGCCACCAGCCATTTGCCAGTGACCAATATCCCCGTTAGTGACCGAGACAAGTTTCACGTGATGCCCAGCTCGGACCCACTTGGCCGCCGTCCCACCTGACTTGTATTCCGCATCATCCGGATGCGCTCCAAAGCAAATAATCCGCAGCTTACCGTCATCTTCAACTGGCGTCTGACGGGTAGTTGCTCGACGCTTCGCCACGGCCACAGCCTGTGAAGCTGGAGCCACTTGGTCTGTTTTCTGTCGCTCATCCGCATTCCCGGTAGCCTGCTGGCGATCAGCATTACCGAGACCCCAGCCGACCATCAAGGCCAACAACAGGGCCATCACCATCGAAATCCGCGTCTTCATCGCTTCACTCCTCGTAAGCAAGTTATCGAGTTACCTATCATCCTTGGAGCAAGATTGGGAACCACGCAGGTCGCCAATCGTCTTAGCAGTTGTTCTGGGAACTCAGGCTATCCAACAATTTTTGCCAGTAAGCCCGTCTGCTCCAGTACCGCCATCGTTCCGAGGAGGAAGAAAAATACCCCCGCTAGTGACAGAGCAATTCGAACAAACCAGCTGGGCCTTAACTCCGGTGGCAACAGGGTCGTATTGATGACCACGGTATGCCAGCAG
>CAZXJC010000309.1:0-7264 GCA_964640885.1 uncultured Pirellulaceae bacterium
ACTCGGCGCGCTGTAAATAAATGTTGATGCCAGTTCCAACAATCGCTATCAATACCGTGCTGTAAATCGCTGCTCGTTGAGCAAATAAGAAAGCGATCACGTTGGCTTGACGGTAACGTACATTAAAACCGTACATCATTAACAGCGCACAAAAGACATATTGCAACAGGGCAGAGGTCATCCAGAGTGTTGCAACTAGCATCTCGTAAACGGACTCCGGAGAGACCAGTGGATTTCCTTCGTGATTTTTTGGGACATGAGACATTAAGGAACCGACATCAGCAGGTTCCAGGTAACTCATGCCACTAGCCATTCCCCAGTTGGCGACCGCAATAAAAGCAAACATGATGACAAGAATCGCGAGTGCCCGCATGAACGAAGGCAACTCAATGGATGCACTAGGATTTTCATCAACTGCCCGATTGAATGCCGCACAAGCACCTTTCAGAAATAGTCCACACAAGAGCAGCAACACTGCAATTGGGGCCAGGCTCCACGGGCTAAACCAGGTATCAGGATTAAACATGTTCTACGACTCCTCAGGAACAGCTGGCGACATTGAGCACAAGTTACCTTTGATTGTGTACAATGACCAATCCCATTTTAATGCTTTTTTTCAAACACGTGGATGTTTCATGGTTTTCCAGCGGACTTTAGGTTGAGGAAGCAAGCAATGAACTTAATTCGCCGGTCTTTTTCGATGGTGAACCGCCGCCGGTTTTTGAGCAGTACGCTAATCGGCACGGGTTACTTGGCTGCGACCAGTACCTGCCTGCCGTCCGTAGCAACCGTTTCGCGAAAAGATAAATATCAGGGTCTAAAATCAAAAAAATACTTGGGACAAGTGACATCGTTGGCCAAGATTGAAGATGACATGGTCTTTACGGAAGGCCCCGCGGCCGATGGTGCAGGACACCTCTATTTCACGAACGTACCCGTTGGCAAGATTCTTAAATGGGATGCCGAGAATCGCAAGCTTTCTGTTTTTCGCGAGAACAGCAATAAGGCCAACGGCCTTTACTTTACGCCGCAAGGAGACTTGCTGGCGTGCGAAGGAGGCCTGGGACGTGTGACTCGCACAAATATGAAAACGGGAAAAATCGAAGTCCTGGCCAGCCAGTTCAATGGGTTTCCGTTTGCACCATCGAACGATGTCTGTATGGATCAACAGGGCCGGATTTACTTTACCTCGCGACCAGGTACCACGGATCCCAAGAAAGGAAATGTTAATGCGGTTTATCGGATCGATCGCGATGGTAGCGTCGACCAGTTGCTTCATTGGCCTGATGTGCATATGCCCAATGGGATCGTGATATCTCCGGACAACAAAACCCTCTATTTAATTGAAGCTCATCCCGATGCCGATCACCATCGGGATATTCGGGCCTACGATTTGCAGGCGAATGGGAAGCTGAAAAATGGGCGGATCTTGATTAATTTCTACCCGGGACGTAGCGGTGACGGAATGTGTATTGACGCCGAAGGCAATCTTTACGTGGCCGCTGGTTTGCACGCGACGCGCAAAACGAGTGAAACACTCGATACGCGGCCTGGGATCCATGTTGTTTCGCCAGAGGGCAAGCTGATAGCTTTCCGCGAAACACCCGTTGATACGATTACCAATTGCACTTTTGGTGGAGCAGATTTGCGTACGCTTTATATCACTTGCGGTGATCAGTTGTTACAGATGCGAACCCAGATACCCGGCAAAGCCAGTTATCGTCCCACTGGCTGATACATTGAAAACGCCCTGAACCTCATCAGTGGTTATTTTGAGTGTGGGCTTATCTTCAACTGTGCCACCGCTCCGGCCGCCTTGTAAATCTTCCTCGTGATATCCAGCTTGGCAGGTATCGTACCGGAGATGGTTAGTGGTCGCGGGGCAATCATTCCCAGGGCATGAGGAATGTCACAGACTCGTAGTACGTTGAGCAATTGTGGTGCCGTCGGTTCCATGTGTGAATGCGGGGGCTGGTGAACAATTACGCCGCCGATACTCTCATCTAATAAGGCTGCGTAACTTGCAATCACTGCCGCCGCACCTTCACCCGCTACATGAATCGGCACCTGATTCTTGAACTTGGCCTGCAAATGTTTGACGGTCGCCACCACGTCCCGCACGCGCCCTGCATCGCCCGTGTCGCCGAGCAACACATGCGAGCGCTCTACGTAGTTGGGCGGATTTTTCCGTGTCCAACTCCCGGTACCTGTGCCCCGGGTTTGGCAGTCGTAAAGTTGATCACCTTCCTGTAGCTGGGGTTTCAACCAGGCAGGTGCGACGTTTTTAGAATCCTTCGTGCGAACCAGCAGCAACAAGCGTTTTGGCTTGGCTGACCTGTTCTCATTGGTTCTGTACCGGCGCGATGCGATGGTGATTCCCGGTTCGGTTTCCAGGTGCTCCCAGGGAGCCGCGACATCCTTGACCTGGGCCACACGAACTTGTTTTGGAAACCAGCCAAAGGAGACACGCCGCAGTTCAGCCAACAGTTTCTGCTTCCAGGGGCCGTATTCCTTGTCAGAGGTCGGCAAAGTGACTGTTGCCAGCGGGACAAATGTCTGATCAATCGTGGTGTTTCGTTCATCCCGCGGAAGATCTGTATCGTTGGGGAAAACGCGCAGCTGTTCTGGTGGAATCGGATGCTTGCGCTTGTTTCCCTCACCTGCGACAAGGTCGACTTCACTGTCCACGATCGGTTTTGCATCCTGCTTCAGGTAGATGTTGAGAAAGCGAAAGGTCGCTTTGCGAATATCTTCCCGGTAAGCGTGGCCGCCGACGCTGACAACACTGTCTACCCGGTCACCGGCGCCGTAGAGTCGGTAAAGCATTTCAAGCCGGTTGATCACGCGCTCATTAGCATCCATGGGAAAGATGCGATCGTTGTCACTGTTGACGAACAGCATTGGCCGCGGTGCAATCAGGCCGGCAATCCGTGTCCAGGGCCAGCGAAATGTATTATGCAAAAACATGCAGTCACAGTGGCCATTGATCACCCGGTTGTTAACGTAAGAAGGCAGGTCAGCCATGCCGCTGACGGGGACCGCTACCTTCACCCGTTCGTCGGCAGCAGCCACCCAAAAAGTAGCCGCTCCGCCTCCACTGATACCGGTTACCCCGATTCGATCCGCATCTACGTCCTTGCGACTTATCAGGTAGTCAATGCCGCGCACGCCATTCCAACATTCCACGCCTGCTGACGTATAACCGCGAGATAGCCACCACCAGCGCTGCTCGCGGTAGGTGCCATGGTGAATCGCAGCAATTTCTCCTAACTGCAACGTATCAACCATCAGGCATATATAACCATGGCGAGCTAACCAGATTCCATGAGACTGGTAAGCAGTCTTGTTTCCGTTGCGCCCTCGGCCTGCGTGGCCACAGACGTAAAGGATAGCTGGCAATTTCTTGCCTTTGGCAATCTTCGCCGGTCGATATAGGTTTGCTGTAACGTAGAGGCCCGGCCGACTCTGGTAGTGCAACATGTCAACGGTGTAACCGTCACGTTGCAACGTGCGAGTGACCGTAGCTTTCAAATCGGTCCGCGCTGGTAGTGGCCAGAGGCCGAGCATGTAGAAGTATTGCTGGCGATACTCCGCTCGCCGGCTTTGCCATTGCTCCAGGGTAGTCACGTCCGCGGCAAATTGATCATGACACTGACCGGTCAGGTTCGCTAAATACGACTGGATCATCATGTCGCCCGCAGCGCCCCGGTCGGGGGCACTAAACGCTTGCCCCTGGAGATCACTAGCCAGCAGAAAGAATATAACAGTTCCAATCATTACACGTAGACGACAAAACATGATCAATCCTCGTTCGTGCCTGTGGGAAATCGACAAGTAAGGAATAGTTCTTGGTTTATGAAGAAAGGACAGTTTCCAGCATTGTAAGAGACCTGCAAGGTGGGACCAAGCCTCTGTAGCTGTCGCCCGGTTTACGCTTGTTGAAGCGATTGGTTTAGGTGATACTCAAGGTGTGCCCTGCCCCGATAAAAACCTTGCCTGATCAATATTTGTGCTTCATGAGCAGAGAGCCAATTAGCCACTGAGCTAACTTTTAAAAAACCGATTTTCTAGAGGCCTGGCCTGCAACCGATGAAACCGTTTATCCGACTTCAACTCGAATCGCTGACCACAGCGCTGATTCTCTTGTCTGGTATTTCAGGCCAGGTGACGACTGCAGCCGAAACGGTTCCTGCGGGTTCCATTGTTTTTGAAACCCACGTCCGTCCTATCCTGAAAGCGAATTGTTTTCATTGTCATGGTGAGGGAACAAAGCTGGAGAGTGGCCTCGACTTGCGATTGCGGCGACTGATCGTCAAGGGAGGAGAGACGGGACCGGCCATTATTCCGGGTAAGCCGGCAGAGAGCGTGCTACTAACTTATTTGCAGGAAGGTGAAATGCCTCCGGCTGAGGTTGAAAAACGACTAACGGCCGATGAGATTGCAATGATTGAACGCTGGATTACCAGCGGTGCCAAAACGGCTGGAGTAGAACCAGAAAAAATTGATGCAGGGTTTTTTGTCACCGAGCAGGAGAAGAATTTCTGGTCGTTTCAACCCCTGGTGCGACACTTGCCGCCAGCGGTCAAAGCGGGTGACCGGGTGCGGACACCCGTTGATCAGTTCATCCTTGCTCGACTGGAAGAGAAAGGATTTGGCTTTGCTGCTGATGCTGATCGCCAAACTCTGGTGCGACGACTCTACCTGGACCTGACTGGCCTACCACCCAGTGTTGAAGAAGTGGATCGTTTTGTTGCGAACAGTTCCCCAGATGCATACAACCAACTGGTCGACGAGTTGCTTGCTTCACCCCGCTATGGCGAACGCTGGGGTCGACACTGGCTGGATAGCGCAGGCTACGCGGACTCGGAAGGAGTCACTGATCAAGATGTGATTCGACAAGATGCTTACCGCTATCGTGACTACGTGATCCGTTCGCTGAATCAAGACGAGCCTTTTGATGAATCTGTTCGTGAACAACTGGCCGGCGATGAAATGGTTACTCCACCTTACAAGGAAATGGATGAACTCTCGATTCGTCGCTTAACGGCTACGGGATTCTTGCGGATGGCCCCGGATGGTACCGCTTCCGATAACAAGCCAAATCAGCGCAACCAGGTAATGGCGAATACCCTGAAAATTGTTTCGACGTCCCTGCTGGGACTGACTGTTGGCTGTGCTCAGTGTCACAATCATCGCTACGATCCGATTTCGCAGGCCGATTATTACCGGCTACGGGCGATTTTCGAGCCGACACTCAACTGGCAAGACTGGCGGACTCCAGCACAGCGACGAATTTCTCTCTACACCGATGAAAATCGCAAAGAGGCAGCTGCAATTGAGGTCAAGGCAAAAGCTATAGAAGGGGAGCGGGCTAAGAAACAGGAAGTTTACATTGAACAAACGTTTCAGCGGGAGTTAGCCAAGCTACCCGAAGCACTGCGACAACCAATCACCGAGGCTCGTAAAACACCCGCTGACAAACGGACGGACGAACAAAAAAAACTTATCAAGGACAATCCCACGGTCAATGTAACAGCCGGGTCGCTTTACCTGTATGACAAGAAGGCGGCTGATGACCTGGCTACCTATGTCAAGAAAGCAAAGGAAGTTCGCGAGACTAAGCCAGTAGAACAATTCCTGCGTGCAGCCTGGGAACCGACGGGAAAAGAACTGCCTGCCACTCACCTGTTTCATCGCGGGGATTTCGAACAGCCGAAACAGGTCCTCGAACCGGCAGAACTGTCTGTTCTGACGAAGGACCGGCCGCTTAGTATCTCCTCAAAGAATCCGGACCTGGTGAGCAGCGGTCGCCGCTTGGCCTATGCAACATGGCTGACATCCGGAGATCAACCGCTGTTTGCCCGTGTGATTGTCAATCGAATCTGGAAGCATCATATGGGTCGGGGCATCGTTGAGACGTCCGGCGATTTCGGTTTCCTGGGGACGCGACCGACGCATCCCCAATTACTCGACTGGCTTGCTACTGAGTTTACCCAACAGGGTTGGAGCCTGAAACAACTGCATAAACTGATTGTAACATCGACAGTCTATCGGCAATCTTCGTTGCGCAATGTAGAACTCGATACGGTTGATCGTGAAAACCGTTTCTATGGCCACATGTCCATTCGTCGACTCGATGCCGAAGCATTGCGCGATACCCTGCTGGCAGTCAGTGGCGTGCTCAACGGCGAAAGCTATGGTGAAGCTGTTCCTGTCATGGCGGATCGAACCGGACAATGGGTCATTGGAATTGAAAATCTGAATGCGGGTCGTCCTGGCCCCGTCTTGCCTATGCATGGGAAAGAGTTTCGCAGGAGTATTTATGTTCAAGTGCGCCGCAGTCGACCATTGGCTGTTCTTGATACCTTTGATTTGCCTCGCATGGATCCGAATTGTACGGGGAGAGCCAGTTCCACAGTGGCACCCCAGGCACTGATGCTCATGAATAGCGACTTTGTAATTGCACAATCCAGGTATTTTGCCGAGCGATTGCAGAAGGAAGCCCCTAACGATTTAACGGCGCAAGTAGCACTAGCCTGGAAACTGGCGTTTGCCCGGGCAGCCCCGCAGGACGAAATCAATGCTGCTGTGCAGCTTGTTCAAGAGCAACAAAAACAGTTCCAGCAACGGGACGCGGAAAAGAAAAAAGACAAAAAGCCAGATCCTGCCACGGAAAAAGCAGCTCAAGAGCTGGCAGCCCTCACTAGCTTGTGCCAGGCGCTGTTAAGTTCCAACCAGTTTCTTTATGTTGAGTGATGAACAGATCATGAAAACCCCTGAACACAAACAATCGACGAGACGACATTTCATGGCATCAAATGTCATGAACCTCGGCAGCCTTGCTTTGCCATTCTTGCTGCACCAGCAGTCGCAGGCGACACCTCGAAAACCGGATTTGGATGGTGAGCACTTTGACCTGACAGCAAAAAAGACCAGTGGGGAACCACGGGCTAAGGCGATGATTTCACTCTGGATGCAGGGAGGACCGAGCCATATTGATCTGTTTGACCCGAAACCAATTCTGCAAGAAAAAAATGGAGAGACGTTTCCGGGGAAAATTAAGTATGACAACGCGGCTCAGTCAAGCGCCAAGATGCTCGGTAGCCCCTGGAAGTTTAAACAACATGGTGAATCGGGTACGGCACTTTCTGAATTGCTTCCCGGATTGGCCGAACGAGTGGATGATATCACCCTCATCCGATCCATGCGCACAGGCGATAACAATCATGGGCAATCGATTCGGGCCATGCACAATGGAACCACA
>CAZXJC010000310.1:0-4485 GCA_964640885.1 uncultured Pirellulaceae bacterium
CAACCTATGCTTACATTGCTTCGACAGCACAATGCCTGTTTACGCTGGACCAGCGCTATTTGCCTATTAGCCCTGGCCACGTTTCTGCCAGCAAACTTGATGGCCGCTGATAAAACGCTCTCAGCCGATCAGCTATTCAACCCCGAACATCTTGTCGACGTAAAGATCACGCTGGCCGAAAAGGACTGGGATACGCTGCGCCGCCAAACCCGAGCCTTTTCTCTCTCGTTGGGAAAAATGCCGCTCGAAAGCCCCTTCGAATACGTCAAGGGAGACGTCTCCATCGATGGCGTTACGATCAAGAACGTGGGAATCCGCAAGAAGGGATTTCTTGGTTCTCTGAGCGATACTCGTCCCTCGTTAAAAATTAAATTCGATGAATACCAGCAGCAAGATCCTGTTCAAGGACTCGACCGCCTGACGCTCAACAACAACCAGCAAGATCGCTCACTGGCAAGCCAGTATCTGGGCTACCGTTTTTTCAACGAAAGCGGAGCGATCGCTTGCCGTTGCAACCATGCCAAGGTGACCGTCAACGGCAGGTACTTGGGAATTTACTCGCACGTGGAATCGGTAAAATCTCCCTTCTTGCAAGCCCGTTACGGTGATGCAACAGGACAGTTCTACGAAGGAACGTTGGCCGACCTGTTCGACGGCAACTTACAACGATTTGAACTGAAGACCAAGAACACGACGCTCGAACCGCTCCAGCAGGTAGCCACCCTGCTGGCGCAAGATTCACTTGACCTGGCCGCTCTCGAAAAGCACCTCGATATACCGGCCTTTGTCAAATTCTGGGCAAGCGAAAGCCTGCTCGGTTTCTGGGATGGTTATACCAACAACCAGAACAATTTCTTCATCTACCAAAACCCGGCCAATTCGAAACTCTACTTCATGCCCTGGGGACTTGATTCTGCATTCGTCAGCCGTATGCCACTGCCCCCCTTCTTCATGAAGGTAAAATCGGTCCATTGCCAGGCAATCCTGCCCAATCGGCTCTACCGCGATCCAGCCATCCAGGAGTTGTATCGCAAGACCCTGGTCACGCTACTGGAAAAGCACTGGGATGAAGAAGCACTACTCAAGGAACTGGACCGCATGGAAACAAGGCTCAAGGACCACGTACCGAGAAGCCAAGGGGACTTTGCTGGCAAGCTCGATGCAACGCGAAAATTCATCCGTGAACGACGGGCGGTCATGGAAAAAGAACTTGCAAGCTGGCCGGTCAACCTTTCCAGGGGCCCTCGCAGTCCTATCTATTTCAAGCAACTCGGCAAAGCCACTGTCACTTTTTCCACCCGCTGGAACAACGAGAAACCAGAGAACCCCTACGACAATGGAACCGTGGATTTGCAGTTTTCACTTAACGGCGAGACGGTCACTTTTAAAGACAATAACATCGGAATCTATGCAGCACTCAACCGGCGAGGAAGACGAGGTGGCAATTCACCCACCATCGTCATAACGGGTCTCCGTGCCTCCAACGACAAGCAACTGATCCTGTCAGTCGGTTTGCCCGCTGCCAGTTTTCATCCGGCTGCCAAGAAAACCATCGTGCAGGGCTACTGCACTGAAGGAAACGCTGACGGAATCCGCGCGATCTTTGGAGGTGCCAGGCGACAATCACTGGCTGGATTCGCCCAGTTCGACCAGGCAACGATGAAACCAGGAGCGCCCGTTAGTGGCAAACTCGAACTCCAAGTCCTACGAATGACCGGTGGCAAACACCAGGCAGTGCCCAAGTAAAGCAGACTCCTGCTGACGATTTTCTCGACTGCTGACAAACAGATCTTAAGCTGAGCTGATCTTGATATTGTCCGTCTGAAACTGGATCTGGGTAACCATGAAGCGGAAATAGTAGAGGCCGCAAGTTATCACGGTAAGAATGAAACCGACGATAGTGAGGACCGCAAACTCGCCTCCCGTCCCCGTAAAGTTAACTGCCAGCCTGTTTCCTGATGGCATCGTCACGATCGTGTTATCGTGCTGGAATTTCCAGATGTTGACCTGCCACCAAAAGAAATAGATCCCGAGCGTCACGCCGGTCAGGAGATAACCAAGAACATAAGTGACGAAAAATGCTGCACCTTTCCCCTGGAAACTTAACGTAATGGGATCTCCACCACCTGCTCGAATTTCGATATGAGAGTAAAACCAGCGAATCATCCTGCACATAAACCAGGGAAAGTAGAGTCCGGCGGTAACGATCAGCAGTAGATAACCGACGAAAAGAGTTCCAAAAAGCCCTCCACCGGTCCCGCCAAAAGAAACCTTGACCTCTTTACCGTCAGGAGTCGTACCTTCTGTATTGTCTGTGATGAACTTAATCATGCTCACCATAAACCAAAATCCATAGAGCCCTAAGGTAAGAATTGTCAGGATCACACCGCCAATGAAAGTTCCAAATAATTCCCCTCCAGTTCCAGTGAACCGCAGCGCTACCTTGTTACCCTGGGAATCGACAAGGTTGGTGTTCTCTGCTGACCAACGCTGAAGCCGACAAAGGAACCAGGGAAAGTAAAGACCGAATGTCACAATCGCCAGCAGGTAACTGATGAAGAGCTGACCAAACAACCCCCAGGCTGTCCCGGAAAACTTAAAGCCACACGGCAGCGTAAGGGCTCCGCCACCTGAAACTCCACCAGATTCCGAATAATCGCCTGCTTGAACGTCTGACATATCTCACTCTCCAGGAAAATAATAAGGGTTGTACGGCCTCTTCTTAGCAAGGCCATAAAGCATCCTGCCGGTAGGTGCTTCCCAGCTTATCAACAGCAGAATTTTTTCACCAGTGTAATCTGGACATCCTTTTACACACCCGGAAATTCCCACAGTTTTCCTAGTGTCTCGCTGCGTATGCCTCGCCTATCAGCCTGCATTGAGTGTATTGAGGACCGCATTGAATGTCGCACTGGGGCGCATCGCCTGCGACACCTGTTCCTCGTCAGGATGGTAATAACCACCAATTTCCACCGGTTCTCCCTGGGCCGTGGTCAGTTCCTCGACAATAGTCGATTCACATTCGGTCAACCGTGCAGCCAGGTCAGCGAATGTTTCCTGCAACGAGACGTCCTCAGTTTGCTCAGCCAGGGCCTGGGCCCAGTAGAATGCCAGGTAAAAATGGCTGCCACGGGTATCGAGTTCATTCACTTTACGTGAAGGCGATTTATTGTTCGTCAAGAATCGGCTGGTGGCCTGGTCCAGTGTCTTGGCCAGCACGCCAAGCTTTGCATTGCTGGTCTTCTCAGCAAGATCGTCCAGCGAAACAGCCAGGGCCAGGAATTCACCGAGCGAATCCCACCGCAAATGCCCCTCTTCATTGAACTGCTGAACATGCTTGGGCGCTGAACCACCTGCACCCGTTTCAAACAGGCCGCCACCAGCCAACAGCGGCACGATCGAAAGCATCTTGGCACTCGTCCCCAGTTCCAGGATGGGAAACAGATCAGTCAGGTAATCTCGCAGGACGTTACCAGTCACCGAAACGGTATCCAAGCCTTCCTTACAACGCTGACAGGTCACCTTCATCGCTTCCACTGGAGAGAGGATCTGGATGTCCAAGCCCTCTGTATCGTGCGCTGGCAAATACTCGTTCACCTTGGCAATCAGGTTTGCATCATGGGCCCGCTCTGGATTGAGCCAAAAAATGGCTGCCGAACCAGTCGCTCGGGCCCGGCCGACTGCCAGCTTGACCCAATCTTGAATAGGGATGTCCTTGGTCTGACACATGCGCCAGATATCGCCCGGCTGCACGCCGTGTTCGGTTAGCACTTCCCCTGAGCTAGCGCCGACGCGCACCGTGCCAGTCGCCGGGATTTCAAACGTCTTGTCATGCGACCCGTATTCTTCTGCCTTCTGGGCCATCAGGCCAACGTTCGAAACATTACCCATCGTGGTAACATCAAACGCCCCGTTCTCCTTACAGAATTCGATCGTCGCCTGGTAGATACCCGCGTAACAGCGATCGGGAATAATCGACTTGGTGTCATACAACTCACCGTCCGGACCCCACATCTGTCCCGAGGTACGAATGGCAGCTGGCATCGAAGCGTCGATAATGACATCACTGGGAACGTGCAGATTGGTAATCCCCTTGTCTGAATTAACCATCGCCAGTCTCGGTTGCTGGGCATAGATGGCATCAATGTCGGCCTTAATCTCAGCTTGCTGCTCAACTGGCAACTCTTCGATTTTCGCCAGCAAGTCTCCCATCCCGTTGTTGGGATCGATTCCCAACTCGTCAAAAATCGCTGTATGCTTTTGGAAAAGATCGGCAAAGTAAACGCTGACAGCATGACCAAAAATGATCGGATCAGATACTTTCATCATGGTTGCTTTAAGGTGCAGCGACAGCAGGACATCTTGTTCCTTGGCATCTTTGATTTCCTGGGCCAGGAATTCTCGTAGTGCACTGCAACTCATTACCGAGGCATCGATCACTTCGCCAGCTTGCAAGTCCAGGCCTTCCTTGAGCACTGTCACCTG
>CAZXJC010000311.1:0-6256 GCA_964640885.1 uncultured Pirellulaceae bacterium
GTCCAGGAGATCATCGTGAACGGCGTGTGGCTCTGTGCACGGGCTGTTGTACCCCACATGAAACAAGCCAGTTATGGGCGAATCATTAACCTGGGCAGCACGCTGGGGTTGGTGGGACTGGCCAATCGCACCCCTTATACCGCCAGCAAGGGAGCCGTTGTCCAAATGACGCGGGCGCTGGGCTTGGAACTGGCTTCGTTTGGGATTACCTGTAACGCGATTTGCCCGGGACCATTCCTGACACCGATGAACGAACCGATTGCCGAGACCGAAGAGGCCAAGAAGTTTATCGTGGGTGCCACCGCCTTAGGGCGTTGGGGAAGGCTGGAAGAGATCCAGGGAGCCGCCATCTTTTTGGCGAGTGATGCTTCCAGTTACCTGACTGGCAGTATGCTGACCGTGGACGGTGGTTGGACTGCCCAGTAGCAGTGGAGATGATTTCCCGACCCCGTGCTGGTTAGTAAGTCTGGTATAATACCCGGGCAAGTTAAATTCAGACGGAGACAAGTTAAACGATGATGCTTTCTACGACTTACGGTTTAGTGACATTACTGGTTGGTGGTTTCCTGCAGGCTGCTGCTGGACCGGCGGTTGCTGTTCCGAAAGCAAAACAGCGCTCGATTAGCTTACAGGTGACTGTTCCTACGAGTGGCTGGAAAGTAGAGATCCAGGAGGTTTACCAGGTTGAAAAAGAACTCTGGGTGATTTCCCATTTGACCAGTAAGGGAGGGATTGCTTTGCAGGTGATTTCCCAGGTTAAGGATTCGGTGAGCGTCCCCAAATCGTCTTTACCGGTCAAGCACTTTGTTACCGGGAAACGCTGGAATTGGAAAAACAAGGAGCCTTACCAGTTCCTCAAGGACCGTAAGAAACTGGACCAGGAGTTAAAAAAGAAAAAAGCCAAGCTGGTTTATCGCCAGCCCGTCAAGAAGCAGTCCGCTAACCCGCTGAGCCAGTACATCGTCGTTTACAAGAAGACTGCCTTTGTTGATGGAAAAACCAAAGCTGGTGAGACGCTGGAACAATTGGCCAAGCGTCACACCAAGCAGTTCGAGGGTAAGCTTGGCAGGGTCTTGAAAATTATCAACGGCTATTCAGCCAGTTTCAGTCCCGCCGCTGTTGAGAAACTTAAAAAACAGCCGGAAGTAAAGTACATCGAGAAAGATGGACCAGTCGGGATTCGTTAATTCTCCGATCTGGCAGGTAGCCTGGATTTTCGTGGCAGCGGGTCGGCGTTGTCAGGCAGCTTCGATTTGGGGATAATAGATCCTCATGTTCTGGTGTGACTAACTGACCCCGTGGTTCGAACTGGACATTAATACGACCGTGGAATCTGAAGAAGCAGTTGCCGTGCCGCCTCTTGATGTTAGTGCTACTCAGTCACCACTGCTGCGAGCCAGTTTTTGGCTGGGAGCGATTGTTTTACTGGGCGGCATGGTCCTGGGGTTACTCTATTCGGTCGGTCGAGATCGCAGCTTGCCACGGTTGCAACTGGCCTACTATCCAGCGGTCGCGAAACTGGTTCAGGCAGGTGAGTATCGCCAGGCATTGGACGAGTTAAATGTTGCCATTGAACTTGATTTTCTGAGCCGGGTGCGGATTTACGAGGAGATTGGCCAGATTGCCATGCAGAACGGCCAGTTGGATGACCATATCGCCGCCTGCCAGGCCCTGATCAAGGTGGGGGCGGCTGATGAGGTGACTCATTTGAATCTTTCCGGGTCGCTGCTAATGCGTGGGAAGTCGGGAGACCATCAGCGAGCGGAAGAAATCAGTCGCCAGCTATTGGAGGAATATCCAAACCACCCGGCGATCAACTGTAACCTGGGAGCTGCCCTGCTGGGGCAGCGGCAGTTAGAGCAAGCGGCCAGTTACTTTGAGCGTGCCTTGGAACTTGAACCTGGATTGCCCCAGGCCCAAGCAGGGTTGGCAAAGATCGCAGAGGTCAAAGCAACCCATGAATGACCAGCAACCGCAGCCAGCCTTGACTTCTTCGCTGCTGGGCAAGTCATTTGTCCATCCGCTGTTTGATTACCTGTTGATCGGCGGTGGCTTGAGTTTGCTGGTAGCAGCCCTGGTTGCCTGGACGGCACCGGTCGATTCCCAGGGTGTTGCCCAAAACCTTCCGATGCATATCAGATTTGCCTGGATTCCCGTGCTGATTTTGCTCAGCAACAGCGCCCATTTTGCTTCTTCCACGGTGCGGCTTTATAGCAAGCCGGGGACTTTCCAAGCGTTACCGTTCTTGACGATGGGATTCCCACTGGTCTGCTTGCTGGTGACTACGGCCTGCATGATGTCCCCGGGGGATCTTGGTACTCACTTGAATTCACTTTACTTGACCTGGTCACCTTACCATTATGCTGCGCAAGCTTACGGGCTGGCGGTCATGTACAGTTACCGCTCGGGTTGCCAGTTGAGTCTTAATGACAAGCGGCTGCTGCGTTGGACGAGTATGCTGCCGTTTTTCTTCATGTGCGTGGGGGGAGAGGGAGTGGGCTTGTACTGGGTGTTACCGGAAGCTTGGATGACGCATCCCTCGGTGCATGGAGGGGTGATGTTTTTCAAGCAGTGGATTTTCCCGTTCTTAATTTTTGCTTTGCCGATAGCTTTGTTCTTGAAGATCTGGATCAGTGAGCAAAAACCGTTACCACTAATCAGCCTGCTGGTGCTGATCACGAATGGTTGCTGGTTTGTGACGTTTAATTATCTGCAGGCCTTTACGCTGGCGACTATTTTCCATGGCATCCAGTACCTGGCAATCGTGCTGATCTTCCATATTCGTGACCAGAAGCAGCGTCCGACAAATCGTCACGGGACCCTCTATCATGTTTTCTGGTTTTACGGTTTGAGTTTGTTGCTGGGGTACGGATTGTTTCATTGTCTGCCCTGGGCTTATCGCTTGGCTGGTTTTGGTGTGGTAGAAAGCATGTTGCTGGTGGCGGCGGCTATCAATATTCACCATTTCATTGTGGATGCTTACATCTGGAAACTGGGTAAAAAAGACAGCAACCGGACCATTGTTGACAGTGAGCAGGCTCCTGTTTTTGTCTGAAGCTGTGAGTAACGGGGATCTTGGAACAGCACCAAAGGGGAAAGTAACGATGAAGTTTCGGTTCAACTCTGTTTGTGCCAGCTTGTTGGTATTGGTTGCCTGGATGGGACCGACGGCATTTGCCGACGAGTGGGTGCCATTGTTTGATGGCAAGACGCTTGATGGCTGGAAGCAAGAAGGTGGCAAAGCGACCTACGTCGTGAAGAAGGGGGAGATTGTGGGAACCGCCGTTCCCAATACTCCCAATAGTTTCCTCTGCACAAAAAAACCATACGGAGACTTTGTACTGGAACTGGAATTCAAGGTTGATCCAGTATTGAATTCAGGTGTTCAGATCCGCAGCCATGTCTACAAAGAAGATCAGGTGATCACGATTAAGGGTAAGAAAAAGAAGAAGACAGCAGGTACTGTTTACGGCTACCAGGTAGAGATCGATCCTTCGGAGCGTGCTTTTACCGGTGGCATTTACGATGAAGCCAGGCGTGGCTGGCTAAATCCACTGGACAAGAATCCGGCAGCTCGCAAGGCCTTTCAACAGAACCAGTGGAACAAGTTTCGCATTGAATGTCGCGGAGACTCGATCAAGACCTGGCTCAACGGGGTGGCTGCTGCGGACTTAAAAGATAGCATGACAGCAAGTGGTTTTATTGCCCTGCAGGTTCATGGAGTTGGCAAACACAAAGAGCGCGTTGGTAAGCAAGTAAGCTGGCGTAATATTCGTATCCAGGTGTTGGACAAGTGATCGACGGGCCAGTTCTTTGTTGGCCAGGGATTTGGTTTAGGGAGTATAAGAGTATGAAGCGATGGGTTGCGATCTGGTTGTTTAGCCTGGGCATGATGTCGGTAGCATGTGAAGCACAAGACTGGCCCCGTTTTCGTGGTCCCAATGGTTCGGGAGTTAGTGCGGCCACGACGATACCCGTAACGTGGACTGAAAAGGATTACAACTGGAAAGTCGAGTTGCCCGGCCAGGGTTACGGTTCCCCCGTGACCTGGAAGGGGAGTGTCTTCGTGACCAGTGCGGACGTGGAGGTGGGCAAACGGTTCCTGCTATGCCTGGACGGTAAGACTGGAAAGGAACGGTGGCGTCGGGAATTTGACTTCATCAAGTACAAGAAGCACAAGCAAAATAGTTTTGCCAGTGCCACACCAGCGGTTGATACAGATCACGTTTACGTGATCTGGCAGTCACAGGAGGAGTCCACGCTGACCGCTTGCGATCATGATGGCAAGACGATTTGGAATTATGACCTGGGAACGTTTAAGTCAGGGCAGGGAAGTGCTACCTCTCCGATAGTTTTTCGTGACTTGGTGATTGTCTGTAATGATCATGACGGAGACAGTTTCCTGGTGGCCGTTGATCGGCGAACCGGGAAAGAAGCCTGGAAAATAGGACGCGATGGCAGCCGCGCCTGCTTTTCCACCCCCTGTGTTTATGCACCCCAGGACCGATCGGCCGAGATTATCTTCACACACTCTTTTCAGGG
This sequence comes from uncultured Pirellulaceae bacterium, assembly GCA_964640885.1. Taxonomy (GTDB): domain Bacteria; phylum Planctomycetota; class Planctomycetia; order Pirellulales; family Pirellulaceae; genus JAZADA01. Next base: position 4,543 of record CAZXJC010000311.1, read on the forward strand.
AATTACCAGTATTGATCCAGCCAGTGGCAAGGAAAACTGGAATATCAAGCCGTTCGGTACTTTCAAGCAACGCGCTTGCGGATCTCCAATCGTGGTGGGAGACCTGGTGATTGGGAGTAGCGGATTTACCACGGCCGAGAAAAATGTCGTGGCTGTACGGCCCGTGTCCAACGGAAGTGGCGTGGAAGCTCAGGAAGTTTACCGGGTCTCAAAGACAGCACCCCATGTGCCGACACCATTGGTGTTTGATCGCTGGATGTTTCTCTGGACAGATCGTGGAATTGTCAGTTGCGTGGATCATCAGACCGGGAAATTGATCTGGCAAAAACGCGTGGGCGGGAATTATTTCAGCTCGCCAATCTGCATCAATGGCAAGCTTTACAACGTCGACCGGGATGGTGAGGTCGTGGTCGTGGCTGCGGCAGCCCAGTACCAGTTACTGGGTCGCAGCCAGTTGAATGAGACGATCCTTTCCACGTTTGCCGTGGGCGATGGTCGCCTTTACGCCCATACGGAATCGCACCTGATTTCTCTTGGTGGTAAATAGTTCGCAATTTGCTGCTGAAGACTAGCGTGAACGGACATCTTGATCTTGGCGAGGGAGTTGTAGAAGTGATCGATCGATTTAAGCGGTTCGCCGGGATTTGTATATTCTTGGGATCAGTTCTGGTCGCTGGCCAGACTAGCAGGGCGGCAGCACCGAACGTGTTGTTTATTGCCATCGACGACCTGAATGATTGGGTTGGATTTTTATCAGGACATCCCCAGGCGCGCACCCCCAACATGGATCGCCTGGCTCGTCGTGGCGTGGTCTTTACTAATGCTCACTGTACTTCTCCAATTTGTGGTCCCAGTCGGGCAGCGGTGATGACCGGACTGCAACCTTATCATACAGGGCTCTACACCAATGCCGCCAACCTGTCCCGCCGGCGCACCGACCTGGTCACCTTGCCCAAGTATTTTGGCCAACAGGGTTACCATGTGATGGGAACCGGTAAATTATTTCACGGGAAATCCCCGAAGAATGCATTCCACGAATATGGTCCTACTTCTGATTCCGGTGGTCAAAGTGGCGGACCATTTACCAAGGAAGAACTGGCGACCAAAAAGCAGAATCCGACACATCGGGTTGATCGCGGCGCGGGTAAGTTGCAGGCGATCTTGCCTCTCAATCGGATGCCGTGCGACCGGGATTATCGCAGTTCCAATACGTTTGACTGGGGGCCGGTCGATGTGAGTGATGATGAAATGTCCGATGGGAAAGCCAATAACTGGGCGATTGCGCAGTTGCAGCGGCGACACGACAAACCATTTTTCCTGGGCGTCGGTTATTTTCGTCCCCATCAGCCGCTGTTTGCGCCGCGGAAATACCACCAACTTTTTCCCGTTGATAAGGTCCAGTTGCCCAGAGTGATCGCCAAGGATTTGGCCGACCTGGGAAAAGTCGGACGCGATTATGCGCTGATCGCAGCCACCTCAGGCCTGCATCGAACCGTGGTTCAATACGAGCAGTGGAAGCCAGCGGTATCTTCCTACCTGGCCTGTGTGAACTTTGTCGATACCTTGATTGGACGGCTGCTTGATGCACTGGACAAGAGTGCTTATGCCGACAACACCTGGATCGTGCTGTGGTCGGACCATGGCTGGCATCTGGGAGAGAAAGAGCATTGGGGAAAGGCAACAGGCTGGGAACGTGCCTCGCATGTTCCGCTGG
>CAZXJC010000312.1:0-6633 GCA_964640885.1 uncultured Pirellulaceae bacterium
AGGTTAGCCAGATTCTGTTCCTGCTCGTTGTAGACAGCGTACTTGTTGGTCATCCGGTGCTCCGAAGGATAGACACAGGTGAACCAGGTCATGGAGGACGGGACTGTCCAGGAGGCGACTGACATCGTATCGCTGAAGATAAATCCTTCTTTTGCCACCCCGTCGAAGAACGGGGTTACCTTGCGCGGGTACCCGTAACAGCCGACATGAGCAGCTTGCAGCGCGGCGAAGCTGACCAGTACCAGGTTGTGGTCCTTGTACTTCAACGCCAGCTTACTTGGCTCTTGGCCGACGCTTGCTGTGTTTCCCAGCACGAGCCAGAGGCAAGCGGTAAGGAGGGCTGAGTAGGTCCAGTGGCGAGTTGCTTGCATCGATCGGTACTCCCCGCGGTTTGAATCGTGCCAGTAGTGTGGTTACGGAGTCCTGGCTACGCGGAAGCCGGCAAAGTATTTGCGCTGGTCACCGGTCAGATAGAATCGACTGGCGGATCGGCAGCTTGCTTCATTCACCAGCCAGGAGCCGCCTCGCAGTATGCGATGGTGCCCGCTGTCTGGGCCGAGTGGATTTTTCGGAAGTGAATGGGTGTAATAGTCTTTGCTATACCAGTCCCAGCACCACTCAGCGACATTGCCGTGCATGTCGTGCAGGCCCCAGTGGTTTGGTGGATAACTGCCGACTTTCGTGGTGCGTCCCAGTGATACTTCTTTGCCGCGGCTACCGTAAACGGATGGTCCGCGAGCGATGAAGTTTGCTTTTTTACTGTTAGAGGTGCTTCCGAAATGAAATCGCTGGGTGCTTGAAGCGCGGCAGGCATATTCCCATTCCGCTTCGGTCGGCAGACGGTAGCCGTTGCCACCTTCGATAGTCAGAACGGCCTGCTTAATTGAATGTCCGTCATGTTGGACGTCTGTCATTTTGTAGTACGGCGAGTAGCCATCCTTTTTACTCAGCTGATTGCAAAAGGCGATTGCATCAAACCAACTCACTCGCTCGACAGGAAACTCATTGGTGTCGAGTTTCAACACTTTTGTTTTTCCTTCAGCGGTATTCATGAAATGGCTGGGTGTGAAGGCCTTTATTTGTTCGAACTGACGTTGTGTCACCTCGTGCTTGCCTAGCAGGAACGGCTGGCTAATCTGCACTAAGTGTGGGACCTCGGCAACGCGATGGCCTGGTTCCTTGAGAGACGATCCCATTAGGAACTCGCCTGCGTCAACGATCACCGTTCTCTGGCCTGTTGATTCACTCGTGGAACATTCGATGATGATTCTGCGAACGATATACTTAGCTCGGTAACGCAACTCGGCGTTATCGCTGGCGGCAGCGAGCTGGCGCACGACTGGCAATGCTGGTTCGCCGCATTCGATCAGGTGTTTTACAGCCGCTACGCGAGCCGAAAATTTCTGCTCTCCAAGTTGCTTGACCAGCGCGGTGATCCGTTGCAACTCTGCGTCCGCAAGTGGCTCAGCAGGCAAGGCCGTGATCGGGCCTGCCCAGGACATGGCCAGGCAAGTTATCGCAAGTAATAGTAAACGCATAACTATAAGTATACTGAACGATTTCAAACACGACCACTTCGTTTGATGAGACATGATTCACCGGTTTTTCTAGGTCTAATGGAGGCAGTTTTCTTCCTGCCACTGGGAGCGCTGTCCACGGGCAGTTACACTTAGGTTGCTGTTTAATTGATTTTCAAACCAGGAACCCGCATCGATGAAACGAAATTGTCTGATACTGCTCGTTCTATTTTTTCTCTCTGTTTCGGCACGAGCCGCTGACCGGCCAAATATTCTCTTTATTTTTAGCGATGACCACGCGCCTCATGCCATCGGTGCCTACGACGGGTGGCTCAAATCGGTCAATCCAACTCCCAATATCGATCGCCTGGCGAGGCAGGGAATGTTGTTTGAGAACAGCTTTTGTACCAACTCGATTTGCGGACCGAGTCGGGCCGTCATCATGTCGGGCAAACATAGTCACAAGAATGGCTTTATGAACAACGGCAATTCGTTTGACTGGAATCAACAGATTTTTCCGAAGCTTCTGCAGAAGGCCGGCTACACTACCGCCATTTACGGCAAGTCACACCTCAAGGGACGACCACAAGGTTTTGATGATTGGAAGGTCTTGCCGGGCCAGGGACTTTACTACAACCCGGATATGATTACGCCTGAGGGGCGCAAACGCATTGACGGGCACTGTACCGACATCGTTACGGACCTGGCAGTCCAGTGGCTCAAGACCGGCCGCGATGGCGACAAACCCTTTATGCTCATGGTCCAGCATAAGGCTCCTCATCGTAACTGGATGCCTGCTGCTCGCCACTTGACGCTCTACGATGATATCGATATTCCCGAGCCCAATACGCTCTTTGATAAGTGGCATGACAACGCACCGCCGGCCCGCTTCCAAGAACTGGAAATCGATCGACACATGCATCTTAATTTTGATCTGTTTGTTGACCTGCATGCCGGGTTTGACGGGGATGCTATTAAGGGTCGCTACGATAAATCGGCCTGGCGCAACATGCAGCGTATGAGCAAGCAGCAACTCAAGGTCTGGAACGAGGCCTATGACCCGAAAGATAAGGCTTTTCATAAGGCGGGTCTGACCGCCGATGGTCTCGTGCGTTGGAAGTTCCAGCGTTACGCCAAGAACTATCTCCGCTGCATTAAGGGAGTTGATGAAAGCGTGGGACGACTGATGGGAACACTCGAAGAGTTGAACCTCGACGACAACACGATCGTCATCTACTCCTCGGATCAGGGTTTTTATGTTGGTGACCATGGCTGGTATGATAAGCGTTGGATGTACGATGAGTCGCTAAAGATGCCCTTTGTCATCAAGTGGCCTGGGACGATCAAGCCAGGATCCCGCAACCGTGACCACCTGATCCAGAATCTTGATTATGCCGAGACCTTTCTTGATATTGCTGGTGCCCCGATTCCGGCGGACATGCAAGGTAAGTCGCTGGTTCCGTTGCTCAAGGGGGAAAAGCCGGCCAATTGGCGAAAGAGTATTTATTATCATTACTACGAGTATCCCAGTGTTCACATGGTGCCGCGCCACTATGGTGTGCGCACGGCCACTCACAAGCTGATCAGGTTTTATCAGTTCGATGAATGGGAATTCTATGACTTGGAAAACGATCCGGATGAACTCGTTAACCAGTACAATAACCCGGCCTACGCTGCCAAGATTGCCGCAGTGAAACGAGAGTTGGATCGGTTGCGAGAAGACTACGACGATGACAGCGATGTGGCAGTCAAGTCGAAGCAATGGCAACAGCAGATGCGACGCGGGAACACAGGCCAGTAGATCGACCGAATGGATGCCTTGGATTTACAAGGGGCAGCTTGCTGGTGGGTTGGCAGCGACGATTAGCTGCTTTGCGTTAGTCGCCATGTACGATTTCGTAATGACGCGATCTTCCCCCGAATATGGCAGCTACTCTCCCCGCCACACCACCTAGTATACGAATGCTTCGGACCAGTGAGCGTCCACGATTCAAAGTCGAGAAGCAAAGCAGGAACCCGGCTGCCAGGCACTTGTAGATAACAAAATTAAACGAGCGAACTAGCATCCGGAAACTCGTTCGGGGGTATTTCGCGCGATAGCTGCAAATCATCTGATCACGACCTCGGCAAAACTGGTAAGCCATACTCAGTCGCGTTTTTGGAATGTGTTCGCAGGTGATTGCGTCCGGTACCCAGCCGCTACGGATACCCAGGAGTTTTGCCTGGCGAAAGAACAAGGCATCGGAACCTCCGGACAATCGCAAGGATTCGTCAAATCGCAGTTTTGTTTCTCGCAGCCATTCAAGATTAATCAACCAGTTGTTCGTCGCAAGCATCACGTTCCCGTCTCGATTAGCCGTCCATTTCTTTTTGGCCGATCGTTCAGTACGGCTTTGCCGATGCACGAGACCATTCCAGATGACCCGTTCCCAGCGGCTGGCCGTTTCCGGGCAGACAGCCAGACGCATAGGGCCTCCTACGAGGTCCAATTGTCGGCTGTAGAGTGCTCGTGTTAAGTTCTCCAGCCAGTTTGGATCAACCTGTTCATCGTCATCAACGAAGGCGTGTAGATCACATCCTGAGCGGATCGCAATATCGACTGCCCGGTTTCGTGCACACGGAATTCCGATCCGTGGTTCAAGCTCATAAATAACGGATGCTGATGGTGCCGCGGTTTGAAATCGTGACAATTCGGTTTCAAGCGTCTTCTGGTGGTTGTTTTCTACTACGATAAAAATAATCGAAAACTTGGTGTCGAGAGACAGTTTAAGCAAGGAGTCTAGCAGGCGACTGAGTAGCTTGGGCCGCTCACGCGTGATAATTCCAATGGAGATCTTGACGGTGGCGACAGCAGGGTGAGTGATGCGGTCGGCGACTGCGACTTGCTCACTGCGACCGTGGTGGCCCTTTGTTGGACCGGCAGATACTTCCATCTTCATGATTCATTAGCCGGTTTCGTGTTGCGAAACATTTCGCTGTCAACTGTTTCTGGATTGCACGAGAAATCGAAATGCGATTGTTGTTCTCGACGCTAAAGCTAATCTGCTGGTGCTATGCCACCTTCTGATAGTGTCGTTTGCTCATTATTCGGTTCAAAGGGCGCTCCATCAGTGAACAAAGTTTTTCTAAGGGACTGATTTTTACACCCAACGTTAGGCGTCGACACCAGGGTCGGACTACGAACCGTTGTCTTCTCCAGCCAACATGTTTGAGTCGCCTCTTGATCCATCCTTCTTCCGGAAGCTGGTATTTGTCGCGGAGGTGAAACAACGATTTTCGTTCCCACTCATCGCTCCAACGTAACATGTAGAAGGGTATATCTGACCATGACAAGGTCCCTCCGGTGTAGGTCACCAGTGACTCTGGTTCAAAGTAGATGGACCGATTTAGAGAAGTTGCTGTAATGCTGAAGTCAACATGTTCCTTCGAACTCATCAAGCCTTCATCCAGACCGCCCATGGCCTGCAGCATTTCCGTTTCCGCTAATACGCAATGAAACTCCGCCAGGCCAGTTTTCACGCGACGATATCCTGGAAGTTTATCCGCAACCTTTTTGCCCTGGTCGTAAATGCGCTCAACAAAATGCCGGGTTTCAAGGCCATCTTGTTCTTCGATTCGAATACCACTTTCTCCTCCAGCACAATGGATTTCACTATGTAAGGGCTCTTTTTGACAAGTCAACGGTCCTACGATTCCGGCGCCCGTTTCCTCGGCACAGCGAACAAGACTTTCCAACCACCCGGGTGTCACGATCACATCGTTATCGATGAACACCGTGTACTTTGTCTGCACTTCACGCCATCCGATATTTCGTGCCTGGTTAGGAAATAAGTAATTGTCGCGACGAACAAGTTTCATTCCCAGTGTTGTTGCTTGATCACACAAATATTTGTGGTATGCCCGCGGGGATCCACCATCGACATAAACCAGTTCGTATGGTTCGCGGGTTTCGCTAACAATGCTTTCAAGAGATCGTTGTGTGCAACTAAACCGCTCACGCGGCACAACTACGATCGTGACTTTCGGTTTGCTCATCAAATTCACTCCTTACCAGGGAAGGGTCCAGCGTTTCCAGGTAGCGTTGGACCAAAAGATCGTTCCATGTTTCCAAGTTGTATTGTTGCTCCACCTGCCGTCGGCCGGCCTCTGCCAAGTCGGCCCAGGCATCCGGATTCGATAGCAGCCATTCAATTCGCTCTTGCAGTGCTGGTGGATCCCGTTCCGGAACCAGGAACCCACTGACACCATCTTCGACAAGTTCCGGAATGCCACCGTGTGCTGTAGCAATCACAGGTAGTCCGGTTGCCATCGCTTCTTTGAGCGTGTTAATAGGGGCGTCCTGATCACCCTGGGGACTCGTGACATTGGAGGCAATAAATACATCAGACTCACCGAGGTGATGAATAATCTCTTGCTGTGGAAGTGCACCCAGCCATTGCACAACGTTCTGTAATCCATGATCCTCAACGATCTGCAGGCAGTTGTTTTTTTCCGGTCCCGCACCGATGATGCGATATTCAACGTCGATTCCCCTGGCTACAAGACCTGCTACCGCTTCAAGCGCATAAGGGATGCCCTTTTTCCCGACGAGCCGCCCGACGGTAATCAGTCGAAGGGGGCGTCCCTTCGGTGCCACGGGTTGCCGATAGACAAACCGGTCACACGCGATTCCCGACCGATGGATTTTTAGTTTTTCAACATCGCAACCGGTAGCAAGCAACCGCTTGGCAAAAAAGTGACAATTTGCCATCACCAGGTCAGCACGTTTCAGAAGCCGGTCATAGTGTCGCGGCCCTCGCCGCAGATATTCTGAACTAATGTCATAGCCGCGAAAAGTAACGGCCAGACGGTGAAATCGCATACCCGTTTCTTCCAGCGCCAAGACCTTGTTGCCCAACGTGCCAAACTGGCAATGAACAATGTCATACTTGACCGCGGATAGTCTCGGCACGATGCCAGAGATGAGTCTCAGCGACGCTGGCCTTCCCCGTAAACTGGAGAGTAGCCAACGACCAATCCACACCGGGTTTCTTAAGAATTGGTAAACGAATAGTAGGATCGAAAGCAGCAGCCTGCGTACTTTCCCGCGTGGTATCGTCGCGGCGTGATATGTCCT
>CAZXJC010000313.1:0-3767 GCA_964640885.1 uncultured Pirellulaceae bacterium
CAGCACCGAGCGACTGCGCGACTGCCATAGCGGCCGTATCTGCATTAACGTTCAAGAGCTGCCCCTCCTGATCAAGGCACATCGACGGAATGACTGGCACGGTTCCTGCGTAGCAAAGATTTTCAATGACTTGCCGGTCAACTCGGGTTACTTGTCCAACATGTCCCAAATCAACCGGGCCCTCATCGCTCTCCAACTGCATTCTCTCGCCGGTTAGCACATTGCTGGTCCGAAAATTCAAGTTCATCGCTCTTCCGCCAAGCTCTTCAATCTCGGCTGCCAAGCGTTCGTTCGTCTGATAAGCAAGAACTTCTTCTACGATCTTCAGAGTTGCTTCATCGGTATAGCGACGTCCCTGGACAAACCGGGGCTCAATACCCGCTTCACGCATGGCCTCGCTAATCAAGTTTCCACCTCCGTGAACCACTACGGGCCGCATACCAACGGTTTCCATGAAAACGATATCGATCAACACATGTCGTAGCGCAGTTTCGTCCCCCATCACGCTGCCACCAAGTTTGATGACCGTGATTTTATCTCGAAACCTGCGGATCCACTCCAGGGCTTCGATCAGCGTACTGGCTTTTTCGATGGCTTCCTGCACCAGGCTCACCCCATTTCACTCAAAACCGATTTCATACAAGCAAGCTACCCAACGTCTTCATTGCTATTGCGGAGCAGATGAGAAGAAAAGGTGGGAAAACGTGTCATTGTAGATTGCCTGGGGACCCAGTGTCAACGAACCGCAAACCCCCAGATTCGGCTTTCAATTCGTGACAAGATGAGGAAAATAAGCCTGTCTCCAGTGAGGCCTATCCAGATAATTGATGCGGTTGGTTTATTTCGCCAAATCGATCAGAATTACCATCAACAAAGTTCGACATTGCTGACCACCAAAAAAACGTCACCATGAGTAAACCTATCGCAATTATCCTGGCTGCCGGACAAGGAACGCGGATGAAGAGCGATTTGCCAAAAGTCCTCTGTCCCATCCTGCATCGCCCCATGATCAGTTACGTGCTCGATGCCCTGGAATCGGTTGGCATTGAACGTTCGCTGGTCGTAGTTGGTTACCGCAGTGATGAAGTGCGCCACCAGTTGGCTAAACGTAATAACCTGGAGTTCGTGGAGCAAACAGAACGGCTGGGAACAGGACATGCCGTGCAGACCTGCGTTGATCTTTTTCGTGAACATTCGGGAGCCGTACTGGTCTTAACAGGTGACTCGCCAATGGTTCAACCCGACTCCCTCAAACAACTCATGGACCACTACGAAAAAGAGCAACCTTCCTGTATCCTGGGAACGCTGCACAAAGAAAACCCTGCTGGACTCGGCCGCATCATCCGCAACGATAGTGGCCAATTCACTGGAATTGTCGAAGAGAAAGATGCCACGGAGGCACAACTGTCGATCACTGAGGTGAACATGAGCACCTACCTGTTTCGTGGCTCGGACCTCGTCGAGGCCCTGTCCCAGCTAACCAACAACAATCGCCAGGCAGAATACTACTTGACGGATTGTCCCGGTATTCTGGTAGAACAGGGGAAGAATGTTCAAGCCTTACCAGTCCTTCAACCGTGTGAGGCCTTAACCATCAATACGATTGATGAATTGCAGTTAGTCGAAACCGAAATGTTGAAGATGGGATACTAAATGCGAGAGCTAAAGATCTTTAGTGGTCGAGCCAACCAACCGCTGGCTGAGGATATTTGTGGTTTTCTCCACTTGCCCCTGGGCTCCATCTCCTTGACTTCTTTTCCGGACGGTGAAAGCCACTGCAAAATTGAAGAAGATGTTCGAGGGCGAGATGTTTTCCTGGTGCAATCCACCTGTCCACCAGTTAACGATCACCTCATGGAATTGTTGATCATGATCGACAGCTGTAAGCGGGCTAGTGCTGCCAGGATTACTGCGGTTATCCCCTATTTCGGCTATGCCCGTTCGGATCGCAAGGACGAGGGACGCGTACCCATCACGGCCAAGCTATGCGCCAATCTGATTACCCGTGCAGGGGCCGACCGTGTCCTTACGATGGATCTACATGCCGCTCAAATCCAGGGTTTTTTCGACGTCCCGGTTGACCATTTATTTGCCGCCCCCGTTCTCAATGAGCACTTCAAAAAAATGGGCCTGACCGATGAAGACATCGTCATCGTGAGTCCAGACGAAGGAAGCATCAAGCGTGCAATCGGACATGTCAAACGACTCGGTGGACGCCTGGCCATTGTCGACAAGCGACGAGCTAGTGCCACTGAAACAAAACAAGAGAACATTATTGGCGGCCCCCTGGACGGTCGTGTTGCGTTGATGTTTGACGATATGATCAGTACCGCTGGATCTATCTGTGGCGCTGCTCGCCTCGTACAAGACGCCGGTGCAAGAGAAATTCATGTCGCAGCAACTCATGGGATTCTCTGTGGCCCGGCCCTGGAACGAATCGAAGAAGCACCGATTACCAGCGTCGTACTAACCGACAGTGTCCCGGTAGAAGTTGATCGCAAAATACCACAGATTCAAATCCTGACCGTTGCCCCACTGCTGGCAGAAGCCATTAAACGAATCCACCACGACCAATCTATTAGTGCTATCTTCAGTAATTCAGTCTGAAAATGGTCGCGAGAACAGCAAGTTCTAAATCAGTGCACTAAGACGCCGGTTCCGCGTCTCGACGAAAAACGGCTACCACATCCTCAACGGGAACTACAAAGAGCTGATTATCGGGCTCAAAATCAACAGGAATCGCATTCTTCGGATGGAAGAGGATCTTGTCATACTGCTGAAGAGGCACATCCTCATCGTTGCTAATGTAGGTCGAAATCGCCACAATACGACCCGTAATCGTCGGTATCTCGGCCGCATCCGGTAAAGCAATACCACCCTTGGTCTCCCGCTTTGGCTCGTCTTTTCGAACCAAAACTCGAGCTCCAATCGGCTCTACGTATTCAAACGTCTTTTTACGTGTTTTTGCCATCGCCTGACGTTATCCAACTAGAAATTTTAGCACCTTTATCAAAGTTACCCCGTGTATCCAATTTCGGCAAGCCAAGAAACAGCCCAAACCGCCTGATTGACACCCCGCGAAAGTCCTCTAAGAAGGGGCCGCTGGCCTTGTTTTTAGTGCAGTTTGTGTCACAATGACTCCTTCCATTGAAAATCCCTTCGGGGCTCGCTCCGACGTTCCCTGGACTGCTGGGTAAGCAACTGAAAATTACCCGCAACTGGCAAACGTCCTGCTGCCGGTAACCGCCCAGTTGGCACAATCGGCTGTCCCCCGTATATATCAACAAATTGATTACTCACAGCACTGAAAAACAGGATTACAGAAGGTATGGCTGAAGTCTTTGAAGTAACACGTCGAGATGCGTTTGGAAGCCAACACACGCGACGATTGCGCCGTGACGGACAGATACCCGCAATCCTTTACGGACATGGAAAAGAAAATGTCCCCTTAGCCGTCCCCCAGGACCAGGTCCTGCAGGCAATTCGGCAGAGCGCCAGGCTGATCGACTTGCAAGGAGATGTTAAGGAAAGCGCCTTGCTTCGCGAAGTCCAATGGGATGCCTTGGGCAATCAAATTCTCCACTTGGATCTGACACGAGTCTCAGCAACTGAACTGGTTCGCGTTGAGGTTGGACTTGAAACGCGTGGTACCGCAGCAGGCATCACGGACGGTGGAGTTGTTAAAGTGCTCGTACACACGCTCGAGATTGAATGCCGAGCTGACTCTATTCCTGAAAAACTTGAGTTTGATCTTTTAAATTCTGAAA
>CAZXJC010000314.1:0-5756 GCA_964640885.1 uncultured Pirellulaceae bacterium
AGGTGACCGTCGGGCGACTAGAGGTTCAGTGGCCCCAGGCTGGCACTCCGTAGTATGCGGATAAGATAATGAGGGAGAGAGACTGGTATAACGTTCATAGCAAGGATACGGACTCATGGATCAAATGCTTACGCTGATGCAAATCGCCGCCCTGACTATTGCCGGGATGTGCCATGCACTTTTGGGCAGTATCAAGGTGCCGCTCGCCCGCAAGCTGGAAATTGATGAGACTCGTGTTGGCGGACTGGTTAGCGTCTTTGGTTTTACCCTCATCCCGATGGTGGTGGCCGCTGGGTTCCTGGTCGATTCCATTGGCAAACAGGCGGTCTTGGGAGGCGGTTTCGTTCTCTTGATGATCAGCCTGATCATGCTTTCTATGCTCAGGACGTACCGAGCTGCCTTTCTGGCTGTGTTAGTACTGGGTACCGGCTGGTCGGCGCTGGTCAATGTGTTGAATGTCACCTCGCCGCCAGCCTTTGTGCCAGCAGAAGAACTGCCTGCACGGATGGCCTACGCCATGAACATGGGAGATTTCATCTTCGGGATGGGCGCTTTTATCATGCCTATCTTGATTACGATCCTGATGCGGAAAATTGGTTTCAAAGCTGCCTTGTTGAGTATTGCCACACTGGGCATGGTACCCTTGCTACTCGGATTTGGGGTCAACTGGGAGTCATCGGCACTGGTGCCGGAAACAGTTGAAACCGTTGCTGACGGATTCAAGATTCTGTTCTCGAATCCAATTGTTTGGCTCTGCTGTATAGCATTTTTCTTTCACGTACCGGTGGAAGCAGCCGTGGCCACCTGGGCGACCACCCTGATGACCAACAAGGGAGTCGCAGAAGGGCGGGCTGCCACCCTGCTGTCCGCTTTCTGGTTGACGTTCTTGGGATCGCGTCTGGTGACCGCCTTGACGTTACCGGAGGGAATGGACGGAATCCTGGTCGTGACGATGGCTGGCTGTTGTATCCTGGTCACCTTGGGAATTGTCTTGAGCCGAACGGCCGGCATGATTTGCACGACGGTGGTACTGGCGGGCCTGGTTCTGGGTCCGATTTTCCCAACCTTGATTGCCATCCTATTCACGCACGTAGACAAGGCTTTACATGGTCGCGCGGTCGGCATGTTTTTCTGTATCGGTGGAATTGGCTGGACCGTGATTCCGATGATCATCGGGTCTTATGCAGAACGAACGACGGTCCAGCGAGCCTTTTTTATCTGCACTGCCTCGGCCACCATGTTGACGATTGTCAGCGTGCTCTTGTTGATGAAACTGTAACTGCTGCTGGTCGAGTTACTGGTCGAGGAAATCCCACCAGTCGCTCTCCTCGTCTGACAATTGTTCCGGATCGAGCCAAAGTTGCTCGTGATCGTCCGCACTATGGGAGCGGTAGGTATCGTCAACCAGTTGCCATTGCAGGGGACCTTCGACCGGCAGCGAAGACTGGCCAGTGGTACCGCTTGTTGTCGCTTGATCCCCGGCTGGTTCATCGTCAACCGACCGTGAATTATTCCTACTAGCTTCTCCTTCGCCGTCCTCGTCCCCCTCGGCTGACGCAGTGGTAGCCTCCTGGTTCAAGTGATTGATAATCCAGAGCACATCGAGCGCGGAGATCAGGCCATCACGATTAACGTCTACGTAGGGAGCGACAACCCCTTCGGCACGAGTCGTGGTTAACTGGTGGCTGCCCTGGCTGTTGATGATATTGATGAGCCAGAGGGCATCGGCCGGTGTGATCAGCGAATCATTATTAACGTCTGCTGGCTGGTCGGAATTATACCAAGGGAAGACCGTCTCGATTTGCAGTGTCACCGTGGCAATGTTGCTGCTGGTGGTCCCGTCATGTGCTACGAAGTCGAATGAGTCGGTCTTGTTGAAGTTGGTGTCTGGACTGTAGGTAAAGGAGCCGTCTGCGTTGAGCGAGAGTGAACCGTTGGTGGGAGCCGAGGCGACTGAGAAGGTCAGGTTGTCGCCGTCGACGTCATTGACGAGCGTTACCAGTCCATCGGCCTGACCTTTTACGAACAGGTTGTTTTCGACCGGTTTGTAAGTGACATCACTGGCTTGTGGAACATCGTTGATTGGCGTGACTATCACGTTAAACGTGCGCGTGACACTGAGGTTGTCCGCTGTCTCGTTGATGTCGCCATCATCGCCGGCGTCTTCCACGATAACACTGATCTGGGCAGTACCGTGCTGGTCGTTCGCGGACGTGAATTTCAAAGATCCACTGCTGTTGCCCGCCGTATGGGTGACCGTGGGGTCAGGAATCAGCGTCGGGTTGCTGCTGATTGCTGTGATTCTGACCAGTTCTGTTTCGTTGGGACCGGGCGAAATGCCAGCCAAGGTGACTGTTTGTTCGCCGGCGTCTTCACCGATAGTTATGTCATTGAGCGAGTTGAGCAGTGGAGCATCGTTGAGGGGGGTCACGATGACATCAAAGGTGCGTGTGAACAGGCCATTGTCAGCGGTTTCATCGATGTCGCCGTCGTCGCCCGCGTCTTCCACGGTGACGATGATTTGAACTGTTCCATGTTGATCAGCGAGTGGCGTGAATTTCAAACTGCCCGTATTTGCAGGCGATGTGTAAATGATGTCGGGATTAGGAATCACACCCGTCTGACTGCTGGCGGCGCTGATGCGCAACGTTTGGGAATCCGTTTCTCCGGCCGTAATGCCCGTTAACGCGATCACTTGTTCCGAGGCATCTTCGTTGATGGTCAGGTCATTGATCAGGTCGAGTGTCGGGGCCTGGTTGTTCGAAGTGACTTCCCAGCCGATGTCTGAGATGGCGGCCCAATCAAGAATGGTGAATTCCTTGCGAGTACCCACCGTGATCTGTGGATCCATGGCTGCTTCTTGCGTGGCACCTGTCCCAGGGAGTGTACTGCTGGTGTCGCTGGCCCAGTGAGACTGGCTGCCATTAAGTGGAACAGCTGATCCATGCGCGGCAATTGCCGCCAGGCCGGTAAATTGCCCCGATTCATTCACCTGGTTATTCCAGGACGTGGAAAGCCCAAATCCGAACAGGTGTGCCAGCTCGTGGACGGCAACCGAGTAGAAGTCATTCTGTCCTGCTGCAGGTGGATCTGTACTGTAATTCCAAGCAGCATTGCTGCTGAAGCTCAAGTTGCCACCCCAGGGAGAAAAATCTGTATCGGTCGAGTCGTCCTCCGAGCCAGTGGCGATACCGGTTTGACCGCGGGTTACCATGTTGTTGACGAAGTCACTCGTACCACTGACCTGGTAACCCCCCGGTCCACCAATACCAAGATTCGAGATGTCTCGTGAGCCAACAAAAACGACTAGCGTGTCCGCAGGAATGTCAAGATCCGTAATCGTATGTTCATTGCCAGTCTCCGGATGCGAGAAGACGGCGGTCCAGGTGTTGGACCCAGTGGCACTGATGGGCGTTAACTCGTCTGCCAGGCGCGATTCAAAAACCGTGGCTGCCCGCTCCAGAGCATCTCGCCGCGACTGGTCAGCGAAGAAGTCGCTGGTGTCAAGTGAGTAGTCAAAGACGAGGTCGACCGCCAGCAAGCGGCGATCTTCCAGTAACTCGTGGCCCAGCCGTCGTCGCTTCATGCGCCGAGTGTTGGACCGATAATTGTTTTGTTGCCAGCGCCGCCGTCTTGGCCGGGGTGGTCGCCTGCTCGGAGTGTAAGTCATAAAAGGATAATTTCTGGCAGAACCAACCGGTTCATGATGAGTCGATGGGAATAAGGCTATTTTTTCATGTTCTCTATTTTTGTCCAGAATTGTGTCAGCAGTAGATGCTCCCGGGATCTGCAGAATGATCGGTAAAAGCTAAGGATTTGATGCCGGAACCGTCACTTGCCTGATTTGCCAGAAGTTAGGACAGCTGAGTAGACGAGGGGGGCGAAAGGGCCCGCGGCTTATTCAAAAAGGGCAGTTGGATTTGAGTCTGCTGCCAAGAAATCCCACCTGTCGTCTTCCTCGCCAACTGGCTGTGTTGATTCCAACCGCTGAGAATACTGGTCAGTTTCTGAGAGGGAGCGGTAGAACTTGTCGATACACTCCTCGTTCAATGAGGCGGCTGTTGGATTGAGAGATTGGGTGGCGTTACCTGGTTTGTCAGGCTGGTGTTGCAGACTCTTAGCGTCCGGTAGCGGTCCGATGATTGGTTGTAAGTCGCCTCTAAAATCTTCTCCTTCACCGTTCGCCTGCTGGTTCAGGAAGTTAATGTCCGCCAGCGCATCTGCAGCCGTCAGGTATCCGTCACGGTTCACGTCGACCAACGGAGCGACGCTCCCTTCTGCACGAGAACTGGCTAGTTGATGAAGTCCCTGGCTGTTGATCACGTTGATGACCTGCAGCGCATCAATATCAGTGATTTGCAGATCATTGTTGACATCGTTCGGTGTCTTGCCGTTGTGCCAGGGGAAGCTGGTGTTGATTTCAAGAGTGATCGTAGCGTTGTTGCTGTACAAGTTGCCGTCGAAAGCACGATAGGTAAAAGAATCAGTCAGGTTGAAGTTAGTGTTGGGCGTGTAGCTAAAAGACCCTTCCTGGTTGACGGTAAGTTGGCCGTTGCTGGTACTGGTGACAACCTGGAAAGTCAGATTGTCTTCCTCCACGTCGGTGACGAGCGTTGCCAGTCCGCTGGCCTTATCTTTTTCAAAGAGCTGGTTCTCAAGCGGCTGATAACTGGCCCCCGAGGCGATCGGGCTGTCATTGACAGAATTAATGGTCACGGTGAAGTTTTGAGTGTTTGAAAGACCGCCAGCGAGATCTCGTGCCTCGATGGTTACCGTGGTTTGGCCATGAAAATGACTGGCTGGATGAATGTGAATAGAATTGTCCGAACGGGCAGCAAATTGGTCGCTGTTGCTTGCCATCCCGATCGAGATACCAAACTTGCTGTCAATCGATGCCATGTTCGTAATGCGGTACTGGATCTCGTCAGAGTCGATGTCACTGAGGTAGTCTCCCAACCGGGTGCCATTTCCATGAAAACTGCCATCCTCGTTGAGTGTCAGTGGTGGCAGGGTTGCCAGTACGGGTAAGTCGTTGACGCCTGTGACTGTCAGCGTGACAGTTCCCGTATCGGTTGAGCCAAGTCCATCGCTGACGACGTATGGCACGCTATCTTGCGTGGATTCTCCCAATCCCAGTGACTGCATGCTGGCCGGCGGCACGTAATGGAACTCGCCGGTTGCCTGGAAGGTTGCTTTACCACCGAGCGCTGTTTCCACTTCACCGCTGGTTACCAGGTTGAGTGATCCTTCGCTGCCGGGATCACGATCATTGGTCAGGATTCCGGTGGGATCGATCACCAGGGTTGAATCTTCATCAAGGCTATAGGTATCGTCACCGGCTCCGAAAACCTGGTCTTGGAGTTGTCGTGCAGCGGTCAGTGTATTGCTACTCGCATTAACATCGCTCAGTTTTTGAATCAGGGCGACCAGGTCGTAATAAGTTGTCAGCCCGTCGGCATTAAAATCTCCGGCTGAATTGAACTGTTGTTGGTTACTTTCAAAAACGGTTTTGAAGGCTTGCACGTCAGTTTCGTTGTACTGGCCGTCATGGTTCAGATCTCCAAGTCCGGCCCCTACGATCGTTGAGGTAAAGAGTCCCGGGACACGCTGGATTTGGGAATTGCCAGTTGGTTCAAATGAGACGATCGTGGCAACGTTGTTTCCATGCGGAACATTGAAGTAGCCAAACTTGAACAGGTCACGGTCATGCTCGGCCGCTTTTCCTTGTCCGTCGTTGACCATGTCCAGGATTTGGC
>CAZXJC010000315.1:0-7974 GCA_964640885.1 uncultured Pirellulaceae bacterium
CAGGTACCGGCATTGCAACCGGCTTTTGATAACACCGGGGTGACGTCCCGAATGTAGTCGACTGGGTAGGGTGCATTCAGGCCGGTCACTTGAACCGGCAGTGTTAACTTTTGACCAGCCAGCGAGAAAGTGATTTCGCCACTGCTGTTTTTTTTGCCGCGGACCATTAGGTTGCGGGAAATCTCCACGGCACCGGCGGGATCCTGGATCTTGACCAGTCGTGTGACATCAATCACGTCACCGGACTTGAGTTTCCCACTGACGATGAGTTGCTGGTAGTCATAGCGGTGCGTCAGTTCAATTTTACCAGGCTCAACGATCAGGCCGATTAGCGGGTTGGCTTTCGGCAACGGTGCCGGGGCTACGTCCTGCTCGTTGGTCGGAATGACCAGCTTGTTTGCCCCATCCGTTGCCTCTTGAGCAACGGTAACGGGTACAAACTCATGCTTTAATTGGAGTGATCCCGCATCGAGCAGTCGCACGGTTCCATCAGAACCAGCGACGGCTACCTGGGTTCCATCGTGATTGAAAGCCACGGCATAGATACCCGACTGCTCAATTACGGTTTCGGAAAGGACCTTAACACCATCTTTCCGGTACTTTTCCAGCTTCTCTTTTTCCGCAGCGGAACGCTTCAAAGATCGTTTTTGCATGATCGCCAGGATGTCTTTGGGAAGATTGGCGTCAAAATCATAGGCGTAAATTCGCACATCACCGGTTCCGTTGTAACTGCTGCCAGCGACAATTTTCTTTCCGTCGGGACTGACGGCGACGCCGAAGATGCGACCTCGCAGTTTTGGGAAAGAACGAATCAGGTTAGCGTTGTCTCCGATCACGCGTTTACTCGTTCGCAACATGCGGAATACCTTGGGGACCCCATCAGCACCACCGACGAGAATTTCATCGCGTTCCGGGTGTCGGTCAATGGTTGCGATACCACCTTTTAATGCGCCCGGGGTAATCGAAGTGATGTTGTCAATGAATCGTTGTGTGCCGACTTCTGTCAGTTTGACCGTCCGATCGCGCGAGACGGACATCAAGTGAGTCCCCTTGACCGAAAAGACCGTATCGAGAGGCCAGTCATTATGGGCGCCTTGGAAAAGAACCTGTTTACCGGACTGGGAATCGATGGCCCGGATTGTATTGTCCGAGCAACCAAAGGCAATTAGCTTGCCATCCGGTGACCAGGAGGCGCCGTAAAGTGTGTCGTAAGTTACCAGGACGGAGAGAGTCAGCTTACGCTTGGCAACATCCCAAACCTGGACTTCTCCTGTGCGCCCCGGTGATCCACCCGTGACAGCAATGCGTTTTCCGTCGGGGGAAAAACGGACCGATTCAATACGTTCCGAAACACCAACCAATCTCGCCACCAATCCACTGCCATCGGCCTTGTGCAGTAAGACTTCGTGAAAACCGGCCACTGCCAGCAACTGACCATCGGGTGAAAAATGAACTGACGTAATGACCGGTGGCTTAGTATAGACGGGAGGATGCTCCATGTCGTAACGCAGTTGAGCGCTTTGCGGGGTATCGTCTTTGGCTCCCTGGCTAATCCACTTCTTGATCAATTCGATTTCAACATTTGCCAGTGGTTTCTTCCCCTTGGGCATCTCCGCCTTGC
This sequence comes from uncultured Pirellulaceae bacterium, assembly GCA_964640885.1. Lineage (GTDB taxonomy): Bacteria > Planctomycetota > Planctomycetia > Pirellulales > Pirellulaceae > JAZADA01. The sequence goes on from CAZXJC010000315.1 coordinate 1,622, forward strand.
CATCTTCCACCTTGATCATGTCGATCAAGAAGCTGGTATCCGGTTTTCCCGCGATTACCGCCTCTGCTTCTGATTCGCCACCAGCCAGCAGTTTGTCGAACGACGTCATGACATATTTGCCGCTTGGCTTGGCCGGTTGATGACAGCCCTGGCAGTGTCGCTGAAAGATCGGTCGAATCTGCTCGTAATAGCTGACCTGTTGATTGTCGGCAGATTTGTCTGTGGCTTCGTCAGCCTGTGCCGTTGCGAAAGCGCAAGTCAGATAGAGAGAAAATGTGAGGGTAAAACAGAGGGGGCGTCGAAAAAACATGGGCAGATTCCTTGCAATCCCAATCATTCGTTGTTGGCAGGACAATTACCCTCTATTTTGGCTGAGATGTGGCAGATTTACAACTGCTTCCATTTCCCGGAAAGGGACCTTTGTTGTTGTTTTTCCAGCGGAAAAGAGTGGTTTCGAGCAGGCTGACGAGAATTTTGCGGATCTTCCCGCAAATCTAGAACAACTCGCGAATCGGATTGCCGTGATAGATGTAGTGGGGTCGGCCCGAGTCATCCCGCCAGGCAGCCTTGGCGGGCAAGCCGAGGGCCTGGTAAATCGTGGCTGCGAAATCCTCCGGCCGTTGAGGTGAACTGTCCGGATAACCACCAATCCGATCCGAGCTGCCAACAACGGTTCCTCCCTGGATTCCACCACCGGCAAAGAGAGCCGTCTGCACGGCTCCCCAGTGATCGCGGCCCGGAGTTTTGTAAGCATTGGGAACCTTGAAAATTTTCGGGGTGCGGCCAAATTCACTGGCAATGACTACCAGGGTTTCTGCCAGTCGTCCACTCGCCTCAAGATCTTCCAACAGGGCAGCAATCGCCTGATCAGCTGGAGGGTACAGCCAGTTCTTGGAAATCTTGAAGATTCCTCCGTGCAAGTCCCAGGTGTTGTAGTTACCGAGGTTGGCTTGGACCAGGGTGACGTCCGCCTCGATCAGTCGTTTTGCCATCAGCAGCGTCCAGCCAAACAGGTTGCGGCCATATCGATCCAGTGAGGCCTCGTCGGCCCCGGTGACATCGAAAGCCTGTCGCACTTTTTGATCAGTTAAGAGCGAGATTACTGATTGGCGAAAACGGTCCAGCTGCTGCACGTTGGCTGCCTGTTCCAGCGTTTTTCGTTGCCGATCAATGGTTTTAAGTAACTGCACTCGATTCTCCATCCGCTGGCTGGTCAGCCCTTCCGGCAACTTGAGAACCGGGGCCCGAAACACCGACTTATCGGTTACCTGGCTTTCCCTGCCACGATGGTAGGCGTGATCGGGGTACGCTCCTTTTACGTCGCCCCCGCGATACGGAGAAGATTCGAGAAACCAGGGGTCGTAACGACTGCCCATGAGCCCACCGAATTGACCGGGTGTTACGACGCCACCCTGGTTCATATTGAGCAGACGCTGAGGCGTTACTACCGCTGAGGGAAGACTGGCACTGCGTGACGGCAGCAAGCGGCCGACCGTGGCCGTGATCGAGGGCCAGTCGGTTGGTTGAGGTTTGTTGTCCTTGTACCCAGGTGGTAACTCGGACCGTCCGGTCAACATCAGGGTATGTGCTTCGTTGTGCTCGTTGGAAAAATGGGTCAGTGATCGAACCATGGCCAACTTTTTCATCTGGGCCCCAATCCGCGGCAGGTGTTCACAGACCTGGATGCCAGGTACCGGTGTTGGCCGTGGAGAAAACTCCCCCCGAATTTCAACGGGTGCCAGTGGCTTCATGTCGAAACTGTCCAACTGTGACAGGCCACCGGAGAGAAAGATGAAGAGGACCGATTTCGCTGAGCCATTCTGCGATCCGCCGCTGCTATCCTGCGCCGACAGGTTCTTCAGCGAAGACATGTCCAGGCCCAGTAGTCCCAGGGCGCCGGCTTGCAAAAGCGAGCGGCGCGAGCTGGAGATACCCTGGGGAGGCGTTCGTGATGTTTTCAGTGGATCCATGGTGTTTCGTTCCGGTGCAAAAATCTGTATCCACAAAAGCATGGGTGCCTTGGTCAGTTCCGGTGACACCACTGGATGGTTCCTATTGTACTCATCTGGCAGAGTGTTGTGAAAGATCTGGTGGAACGGCGGGGTAAAGCTGCCGGGCAGTTTAAAGAATTCAAGACAGCTGTTGTGCTGGTGCTAGAAAATGAATGGTCGTCCGCTTGCTTACCCAGTCCCGAGCGAGATAAAATCGATCCCTCGTAGAGATGTCGAAGGCGGGTCCGTTTTCGTGTTCACAGGCCATTCCAGGCAGAAGGATGAGGCATTATGCCCGAGAAAATAGCAGCTGGTATTATAGGCACCGGGTTTATTGGTCCCGCACATGTGGAGGCCGCGCGACGCCTAGGGAACGTAGAGATCCTGGCTGTGGCTGAGGCCAACGAGGAATTGGCTCAGCAGAAGGCTGCAGAGATGTCGATCCCGCGGGCCTACGGGAACTACCAGGATTTATTGGCTGATCCGGACATACAAGTTGTCCATAACTGTACACCTAACCATCTCCATTTCGCGGTAAATCGAGATATCCTGGCGGCCGGCAAACATGTCATCAGTGAAAAGCCACTGGCCATGAATACCGCCGAGAGCAAGGAATTGCTCAGTCTTGCCGAGAGTTCCGGCCTCATTCATGCGGTTGATTTCAATTACCGCTTCTATCCGCTGATTCAGCACGCTCGTGAAATGGTGAGGTCGGGAGAAGTGGGAGACGTGTTTGCTATCCATGGATCTTATCTGCAGGATTGGCTTTACCTGCCAACTGACTGGAACTGGCGACTGGTTCCAGAACTCTCCGGTGACAGCCGTGCGGTGGCCGATGTGGGAAGTCACTGGTGTGACCTGATGCAGTTCATTAGTGGCCAGTCGATCACGCGGGTCTTTGCTGATCTGCATACCGTCCACAAGACCCGGATGCGACCGAAGAAGGAAGTTGAAACCTACGCTGGTAAGGAACTGGATCCCAGCGATTACGAAGCCCAGGAGATCAATACGGAGGATTACGCCTCGGTGTTGTTCGAAATGGCCAATGGTACCCGCGGAGTCTTCACCGTGAGCCAGGTAGCAGCCGGTCGTAAGAACCGACTGCACTTTGAACTGGACGGCTCCAAGTGTGCTCTCGCCTGGGACCAGGAGACCCCTAACGAGATGTGGATTGGTTACCGGGACAAGGCGAATGAGATTCTGACTAAGGATCCGTCGCTGCTGCATGAAGCTGCCCGTGAATATGCCCACTATCCCGGTGGACATCCTGAGGCCTACCCGGATGGACCCAAGAACCTATTCCGCAACGTTTATCGAGCCGTGGCGAAGGGCCAGATGCCGACCGACCCGGACTGGAGTACCTTTGAGGATGGTCACAAGGAAGTCGCCATCTGTGAAGCGGTACTCAACAGTCATAAGAATCAACAATGGACTGATGTCGATTATTAAACAATTGCTTTTTGCGAACCATGTTCGTTTCACGGAGATTTTATTATGCCAGGCCAGACTTGTAATGTTGCGTTGATCGGTTCCAAGTTCATGGGACGAGCCCATTCCAACGCGTACCTGAAAGTCGCCAAGTTTTTTGACTTGCCAGTTCACCCAGTGATGCACACCATTGCTGCCCGTAATCCGGATGAGTTAAGTGCTTTTGCTCAGCAGTGGGGCTGGCAAAACTCGACCACCGAGTGGCAGTCTGCAGTCAGTAATCCAGAAATCGACCTGGTCGATATCGTGACGCCAAATAACGTCCATGCGGAACACTCGATCGCCGCCCTGGAAGCAGGAAAACACGTGGCCTGTGAAAAACCCCTGGCCAACACGCTCGACAATGCCCGCCAAATGGCCGAGGCTGCAGAAAAGGCCAGCGGCCAGACCTTTGTCTGGTACAACTATCGACGTTGCCCGGCCGTCGCTCTCGCACACCAGATTTGCCAGCAGGGCAAGCTTGGCAAGATCTATCTGATTCGTGGTTGCTACCTGCAGGACTGGGCTGGTCCCGATACACCACTGATGTGGCGTTTCCAGGGTGAAGTAGCTGGTTCCGGGTCCCTCGGGGATCTCTGTGCTCACACGATTGATACTGCTCGCTTCATTACCGGAGATGAGGTAGACGAAGTGGTGGGAGCCAGCATGGAAACCGTTATCAAGGATCGTGTTATCCTCGAAGGCGGTGGGGGTGAAATTTCTGGACGTGGGGCAGATACTGGTGAACAGCGTGGTGCTTGCACTGTTGACGATATTGTCCTCTTCATTGCGCGAATGGAAAGTGGTGCCCTGGCAACGTTCGAGGCGACCCGCCTCTCCACCGGTTACAAAAATGCAAACCGCCTGGAGATTCATGGAGAAAAAGGAGCCATCCGCTTCAATTTCGAGCGAATGAACGAACTTGACTGGTACGATGCTACTTTGCCGGAAGAACTACAGGGCTGGTCGACGATCAACGTGACTAATGGCAATGCCAATCATCCGTATGCAGGTGCCTGGTGGCCGGTGGCTCACGTGTTGGGTTACGAGCACAGCTTCATTAACCAGTCTGCTGATATTTTTACCGCCATTGGCGGCCAGCAGCCCGTGGTCCCATTGCCAGACTTTGCTGATTCCTACAAGGTGCAGCGCGTACTGGCCGCTGTGGAAGAATCGCACAACAATCGATCGCCGATAAGCCTGAGTGAAATCCAGTAGCACGCTGGGCTTAGTCGAGCCCTGCTCTTAATACCCGTTAACTAATGAAGGAAGACTTCTTCCATGAGTACGACTCTTTACGAACGGCTCGGTGGTTACGATGCGGTAGCGGCAGTGGCCGATGCCTTGCTGCAGCGTTTACGTGCGGATTCGCAGCTTGGTCGGTTCTGGGAAAATCGTGGCGCGGATGGGATTGCCCGCGAAAAACAACTGTTAATCGATTTCCTCTGTGCCAGTGCCGGAGGCCCGCTGCTTTACACCGGTCGTGACATGGTCACTTCCCATCGTGGCATGGGGATTACGGCGTCTGATTGGGAGATCTTTATCGGGCATCTTGAGGCCACGCTGCAGCAATTCGAGTTGCCGACGGCCGAATTTGAAGATGTCCTTGGGTTCATCCAGAGTACGCGTGAGGAAATTGTCGACCCTTAGCGTGGACTTGCCGACCTAGTTTAGGGCCGGGACGAGAATTCTTTTTGCAGCTGAGGTAAGTTTGCCTCCGCAGTTCCTCCGCGGTGCAAGACCAGCCGGTATTTCAATCGCCACGGTTTCTCCATCGTGACCGGCTTGGCGTGTTGACCCGGGTAAGCAGCATTCTGCATGCTACTCTTGGACCGCAGGATCCACAGTTGTTTGTCAGCCGGATAACTAGGGTGGCAAAGTATGCTGATGCCACTGACCGCGTCGCCCGCTGCATACTTACCGACCATGTCGATCCAGGGGCCAGCCGCCAGGCCAGTCGTTTGTGGCTGAACTGGGCCTGCCTGGCCATTAAAGACAACTTCACGAGGATGCTTGATTCGGGCTGAGAACCCGCTGTAACCCTTAGCGTTCTCCGAGCCACCCAGGTGCAAGCCCGGAACCAGGGCCTGTAACTCGATATCGAAATCAATCAGTCGCAACTTGTCCGTTGCCCGGTGCGCACGGATTACGGTGGTCTCTTTCATAAATGGCTTGGGTTGCTTCTTGTTGTCCATCCAGAGAGGTGACTTCCATTCCACTTCCACCCGTAGTGCGGCCGCCTGTTCATCGGCTTGAATCACCTTTGCTGCTACTACTTCGGCCACAAAATCACTGGCTACCCAGGCATCCCCCAGTCGCTGGTCGCCAGCAAAGATTTGGTGCCAGGCCCAGTAGATGCCCCGGTGATGCGGATGGTCTACTGGAAAATCCTCTGTCACCTCGTTGCCGTCGAGATCAAAGAGAGGATGAATGTAATTGGATCGAGGCCATTTACCCTGCTGTGATTTTGTCACCCGTTGGTAGAACATGATTTGCTGACCAGACTCGCTGAACCAGTATCCGTCCTGGGTGGCGACCAGGGACATCGGAGAAACCTGGGCCCGACGCAAGAGGCGACGTTTACCGGCTGCTTCCAAGGACGAGCCGTCGAGCGCGAGTAATAACAAGGTGGCCAGGACAACGACGGTCAGGTAAAGAGTGCTGGATGGTTTCATCTTTGGTTCTCACGTTCGTGGGAAACAATCTTAGTTGGGATTATTTATTATAGGACTGGTTTCTAACGCCGACAGGCACAGCTCGGCAATATCTTGAACTTCGATCTCTGCTCCGGCTGTTGCCAGCCCGTCACTGACCATGGTCAGGCAAAACGGACATCCAACAGCAACTGTCTGGCAGCCGGTTTCCACGATCTCCTCGATGCGGTCTCTACCGGCC
>CAZXJC010000316.1:0-9290 GCA_964640885.1 uncultured Pirellulaceae bacterium
GTGAGCATGACACCTTTCGGGGGTCCTGTCGTACCCGATGAGTACAGGATAGTTGCCAGGGCATCTGCCCGCACGAACGGATCCGAGCATTGCTGATCGTCTCCCTCACTCACCCCAACCTGTTCTGCCAGGTCATCCCAGCAGAGAATTTCAGCGTCACCAATTTCCAATGGACAAGTGGAGTAGGAGACCACTTGGAGTCCATTTGGCAAGTCTGATGAAACAGCCGCCAGTTTTTCTGCCTGTTCCTGGTCGGAAATCAAAACGATACCAGCACCACTATCACTGATTTGATAAGCAATCTGCGAACCGGTCAGCGGCGTATGAACTGGAACATGGATCGCGCCGCAGACCTGGATGGCCAAGTCCGCAATAATCCACTGCGAACAATTCTCCGCCACCTGAATAATACGGTCTCCAGGCTGGGCCCCTAAGGAGCGCAAGGCGGCCGCCATCTGGCCTACCCGCTGGGCAACTTGTGACCAGGTTTGAATCTGCCACGTGCCATCTTTTTTGAAATGCAAGGCAGGTTGCCCAGCACTCTGCTTCACCTGGTCGAAGAACAAATCTGGAATCGTCGTCGGTGTGTTTATCGACATCGCTGACTACTTATTCGGCTAAGAGACCCGCTCAAAGACAGTGGCAATTCCTTGCCCAATTCCAATACACATGGTAGCCAGTCCGAACTGGATATCACGGTCGATCATCGCATGAATCAGGGTTGTTGCGATCCGCGCGCCGCTGGCACCCAGCGGATGTCCAATCGCGATCGCACCTCCATGAACATTGACTTTTTCTTCATCCAATTGCAGCAGGCGAATACAGGAGAGCGCTTGGGCAGCGAAGGCCTCGTTTAACTCAACCAGTCCCAACTGATCGATCGTCAGGCCAGCCCGTTGCAGGGCCTTGGTCGTCGCTGGCACCGGACCCGTCCCCATCACCGATGGTTCCACTCCCACGACGGCAGTCGATAGAATCCTGGCTAACGGAGTGAGTCCCAATTCCTTTGCCTTTTCTTCAGACATCACCAGCATGGCTGCTGCACCATCGTTTAAGGGAGAGCTGTTACCGGCAGTCACCGTTCCCATTCCCGGCATGAAGGCTGGTTTCAGGGACGCCAGAACTTCCAGGCTGGTATCTGCACGAATGCACTGGTCTATTTCAATCAATTGCCGATTGCCATCGGCATCGTGCCCGTAAACGGGAATTAATTCGTCAGCAAACTTACCCTGCTGATGCGCCTGCAGCGCCTGTTGATGACTGCGTAGCGCGTAAGCATCCTGATCTTCTCGCGAAATCCCCTGAGTCTGCGCCAGGAATTCGGCGGTCACACCCATCATCAAAGCTGCCTTGGAGGTACGCTGGAACAATTTTGGATTCAGGTTTAAGCCCTGGTCCATAGGCAAATGATGCATATGCTCCAAGCCACCGACAATCTGAACATCTTCAAATCCAGCCATGATGGCATGGGTTGCCTGATTGAGAGCCTGCAGGCTGCTGCCACAAAGTCGATTGATCGTTGCGCCACCTGATTCCATGGGCAACCCGGCCATCAGGGCGACTGTACGAGCCGCATTCAAACCCTGTTCACCGGTCTGCTGGGTATTACCGAGCAGGACATCTTCAATCTCAGTCGGGTCAATGCCTGTCCGTTCGACGATTGACCGCACAACAGTAACCGCCAGGTCATCACTGCGTACTTCCCGAAAAACACCCTGGTCCGCATGTGCTCGCCCAATGGGAGTTCGCAGACAGTCAACCACTACCGCATTCTTCATGGTATCTGCTCTTTTTCACAAATCTCAGTGGTTCTTAGGGAAAGTCCAACAATCTTCTAACGCTCATAGAACTTGCGACCGTCAGCAGCCATCGACTTGAGTAGCTCGGTCGGCTGATATCGTTTGCCCAACTGCTCAAATGGTTTAAGCTTTTCCAACAACTCATCGCCAGCCATGGTATCAGCCCAAAAAAGCAGCCCACCCTTAAAAGGTGGAAATCCAATTCCAAAAATCAGACCTAGATCCACATCCCTGACATCTCGTACGATCCCTTCTTCAATAACGCGGGTAGCTTCCAGCAGCATCGGCATGAACAACCTCAGCGTAATTTGCTCAGGTGTCAACGTTTCACTCTTACGAATAAACGGTTGCAGGAATTCTTCGAATTCGGGATCAAATTCTCCCCGCTTTTTCTTCTTTCCATACTTAAAGAACCCCTGTCCGGACTTTTGTCCCAGGCGTCCGTTTTTAACCATCGCAGGCAACAAGGGAGAAACGACACAACGGTCAGGAAAAGCTTCGTAGATTGTCCGGCCGGCATAAACTGCGGTATCAATTCCTACTACATCATAAAGCGTAATTGGTCCCATCGGCATGCCAAACTCCTTGGCAGCCCGTTCGATCTGTTTGATAGGAACCCCTTCACAAATCAACTCAATAGACTCGTTCATATAAGGAAACAAAAGACGATTGACAAGAAACCCGGGACCATCATTGACCACGATCGGTAACTTGCCAATTTCCTTGGTGTAAGCAACAGCAGTTGCCACGGTTTCATCAGTAGTCTGCTCACCACGAATGACTTCGACCAGTTGCATCTTGCGCACCGGATTAAAGAAATGGATACCACAGAACTGGTCCGGACGCTGTAATTCTTCAGCCAGCGTGGTAATTGGGATCGTTGAAGTATTGGATGCCAGGATTGCCTCCGAACCCAGGTTCGCTTCGGCACCTTGTAAAACCTGTCGCTTAATATCCAAGTTCTCGATAACTGCTTCAATCACCAAATCACAGCTGGCAAACTCCTGGCTTGACTGGCTTATGTTCAACAATGGCCCCATTTCGATCGTCCGCTGTACGTCTGCCGATTTTGTTTTCTTGTTGTATGAAATCTCTTCGAAGACCTGTTGAGCACCTTCTTTCAAGGCCTCGCTGGAAACATCTGATAGTGTCACAGCAACCCGTCGTTTAACATTCGCAGCGGAAATTCCGGCTCCCATAATTCCGGCACCTATCACCCCAACCGATTCAACGGCTCGTGCTACTGTTTCGGTCCCCTCAACTCCCGTATCCTTCTTAACACGATCCTGCAGGAAGAACACATTTAAAAGAGCTGCATTAATGGGCGAACCAAACAAGTTTGCCAACTGGGCCGACTCCTGCTGGCAGGCACTCTCGACATCGAGCATGGCGGTTTCTGCCATCAGTTCTAGCGCTACCATGGGGGCCGGATAATGACCTTTCGTCTGCTGACGAATCCAGGCTGAAGCAGTGATACCAAGAAAACCGAGTTCCGTCTCATTTGGCTGTAGCGGCTGTTCCCAGCGTTCACGATCGCTCAAATAACGGCCCGTCTTCTGGTCATCTCGAATCATGCTAACCGCTGCCGGCAACAGTTGATCCACAGCAACGACGTCGTCACACCAGCCCGTGACAACAGCGGTCTCGGGATCAAGCGAATCTCCACTCGTAATCAATTCCAAGGCGTTACTGAGGCCTACCAGCCGCGGCCCGCGAACGGTACCTCCCCAACCTGGAATCAAACCCAACTTCACTTCTGGAAATCCAAATTGAGTCTTAGCGTGACTCGTTAGCAAACGACGATCACACCAACTAACCATTTCCGAACCGCCGCCAACGCAAATTCCATCGATGGCAGCTACAGTCACGAATGGACACTGGCTCAAGCGTCGAAACAATGCCTGGCCTTTCCTGGAGAGTTCGCTGGTTTGCTCAACCGGCATTTCCAAGAACGCAATAAACTCTCGCAAATCGGCTCCCGCGATAAACATGCCGGGTTTACCCGAGGTGAGAATCAGTCCTGCCAAGTCCTCCCGTGGTTGCAACGCATCCAAATGCTCTGACAATTCCTCGAGAACTGTCGATGACAAGGTATTGGCCACCTTATCAGGCACATCAAATGTTAGCAGGGCAATATCTGGTTCAAGCATCGTGCAACGAATCGACTGGGAATTCGCCATAGTTTGCCGATCCTTTAATCTGCCACCTGGCACTTGACGCCGGTCTGCAGACAAGCAGCGTCAAGTACACTTGAACCATTGCCTTGATGCTAACCACCTTTATGGCAGACGAAAAGCCCGTTACACCGCTCAAAGCTGTTTTCCCTGGATGTTGCGTTAAGCCTGCAAGGGTATACTGGTCATTGAAGAGTGGCCCTTGGACCACAACTACCCGAAGGTTTCATCTCTAGAGGAGACACATCGTGCTTCTGCAACCATGTCATACCATTGGACAACCTGCTTCGCTTGCTTGTCAGCCGACCGCCAAGCTCCCACATTTCAGCTCATTAATTTTGGTGGCCACCCTTTTTCTCTTTCAGGGTGGCGTTGAAGTTGTCCACGGTCAGCAGGATTCTCCGCCAAAACCTCAAACGGTTCTGCTCGTCATTGATTTTGGCGACCAATTCCAAAAACACTTTACTGGAATTACCTGGCGTCAAGGAATGACGATTAAAGATGTGCTCCAGGCAGCCAGTAAACACCCACGCGGCATCCGTTTCGAGCATCGTGGCAAGGGAAAAACAGCATTTCTACTAAGTATCGACAAGCTCAAGAACGAGGGGCGCGGTCGAAACTGGGTTTATCGAGTCAACAAGAAACTGGGGGACCGTAGCTTTGCAGATTTCACGGTCCGATCGGGAGACACCATCTTGTGGACATTCGGCAAATACCGCTAAAATCCCTGACACGCCGCCTTTGTTGAATTAAACCTACAACGATTCGCAGCCGGCGGGTTGTCCAATACACGAATCCATTGATCTTGAAAGCAACTTGATTCATGTCGCAAAACCAGCAACCACTTTCGCCGGCGTTAGGAAACCAGGTCACCAGTCCCAAGACAGCTTTGTGGATTGAGGCGCTGGTCTTTTGTGGTTTGATTTCTGCTGGTATTGGTGCCCGGCTATTGTGCCGCGATCTCCCCAACTTTGCGCCAGTTGCCGCTTTGGCCCTGTTTGCCGGCTATTTCTTTGCATCCCGAATTCTCGCCATCCTGGTCCCCGTCCTCGTCATGCTAGGAAGCGATTGGGTCCTTGGCTCTTACAATCCCAGCCTCATGATTGTTGTCTATGGAATGCTTACATTGCCTGTAATGTTACGTGGCCTGTTGCGACGGCATCTCGATTTCAGACCGGATCGACCACGGGCACTCGCCTGTTCGAGCCTCGGTATCATCGGTTGCAGCCTGATGGCATCGATCGCTTTTTTCCTCGTCACCAACCTGGCCGTCTGGTATCAAGCCAGTTGGTACCCGACTGACGCTGCGGGCCTGCTGCAATGCTACCTGCAGGCGCTGCCGTTTTTCCGCTACACGCTCAGCGGCGATCTGCTCTTTACGGTCGTCTTGTTCGGCGGGTATGCCCTGGCCACCGTAAGAAGTGTGGGTCTTAACCCTGTGGCAGCCGACCACGCTTAAAACTAAGACGCAAGAAACAACCGCTCGACGACTATCCCTGCTTACCCTGGCGACGAATACCAGCACCTGGAAGATCTTGATCTGCGCCAGCACCGCCAGCGGCAGACTCAACTGCCGTCTCTGACTCTAATTGTCGAACTTGCTTGCGCAATTTCTGCAAAAGTTGATCACGATCTAACTCGATCAAGGCCTTACCCTCTTCCGGCTCCGGCGGCTCAAGTTCCGCTAGGATGCCAGTTACCATATTCGTAATCTTCCTGACTTGTGTCTTGTTGGCCGCGTCGGAAACTTTAAACAAGCCTGTATTATCTTTTTCATTACCCAACCCAAGCAGGACATAATAGAGGCGGTATTTTAGCATTCGCTTGGTGTACTTTAATTCCTCACGCTGAGGATCAGAAAGGTTGGATCCTACGTTTCCACCACCGGTATCTTCCTGGTCAAACATCTCGGCCAAACCACCACCGTCATCACCCTCCATACCAGCCTCATCATCCATCATCATGTCGTCAAATCCACCACTATTCGTTCCGGCTTCCGCTTCGGCGATTGCTTTCTTCTCCTCCTCGACACGGGCCATTTCCGTTCGACAAATAACTGCTGCCAAGGCTCCTAGGTGAGTTGCTGAACCACCCGGAGTTGCTTTTGTACCAGCACCATAGGGAAGGCTGCCCAAAGAACGGGCCGCGGTCAAACGCAAGGCGAGCGGTGCCTGGTCATCGGCTGCCATCGCTTCAATTTGTGATATCACATCGCCAGGTGCTCCAGGAATTTCGACCAACGTCAAAACTTCAATAGCACGGCGCTGCATCCAAACATGGCCACTCAAACTGCGTCCTGCCGGAGGAGCTTTTTCTGCTAACAGCTTCATTGCCGTAGTGCGAATAATCTGCACTGCATTCGGAGGAATCTGCTGGTTGATTCGATTCAGTTGAACATGTCGCAAAACACCTACCCAGGCAGCCAGTTTAACCGCATCAGACTGCTTTTCATCCTGTAACTCATCAAGGATCACGACCAGTGCATCGATCAATGGAATCGGTGGTACCCGTTGACCCGTTGTCGGTACCTCCACGATATTCAAGTTCGAAATGATTAACATCGCGTTGTAACGCACAGCCGGATGAAAATTGCCGCGGACAATAGCGGTCATTTGAGGTAGCGTTAAAGTCTTCACGAGGTAATCGTGGACAACCTGATCCTTAGCAAACCCCACGTCCTGTCGCAGGAACCGCTGGCGAGCGATATCAAGGCTGGCAAAATTCTCAGGTTGGGTCATGGAGGCAAAAAGATATTGCGTGTACCAGCCGTCAAACTTGGCCTTATTGGCCTCCTCATCCAGTTTCAACTCACCACGTAACATTGCACGAACCTCGCCCACGACACGGTTTCTCACCTGGCGGGCCTGCGGTGTATCACCAGCCAATGCTGGATGAACTGGTAACGTCTGGTACTTGGAAGCGGCGGGAGCGGGAGCAGCCGCTTCGCCATTCGCAGGTGCCGCAGGCTCCTGAGCAAATACGGTACCTGTTAAAAGCAAACCAAGGCAAAGAAAGTGAATGCCAAAAAACCGGCATGAAACTACATTGCGGACCGGCTCCACCAACAAACCAAAGAATCGACACTGAACCCTTAACATTGTGTATGCCTCCACCTTATTTCTCGTCCCCTGGAGCCCACTGTTCCGAAGGCTCTGGCACTATAACTACTTAGATTCTAGCCTACTCCAGCGAAGGATGGAGCCTGAATTGACCCAGATCTGAAGACGATTCCGATAATTCCTATCATACGGATCAAACGGCTCCGTTGTCAACTTAAATACCTTGTAGGGTAAGCTTTTACATGCGAAAACAAGCTGTTTCTAAGACGCCTCAGCTGACCATTCAGTGGACCCCTTGATGACTCTTCTCTACACCAATACCGTCATGCAGCAGCACCTGACCGGTCGCCATCCAGAATGTCCCGGCCGGCTCGATTCCATTGACCGGCGACTTAGCGCGTCCTTACCAGCGGGTGTTGTAACAAAGACCTCCTGGGCACCGGCTGAGCAACCGCAACTAGAACGTATTCATCCACCTGCTTATCAGCAGCAAGTACAAGCACTTTGTGAAACGGGAGGTGGCGCACTGGATGCCGATACGATCGTAAGCCAGCGGTCTCACGAGATCGCTTGCCTGGCTGCTGGGGCCGTGATCGATGCAGTTGACAACGTCCTCGACGGCCAAGACGCCAGTGCCCTCTGCCTGGTTCGTCCACCGGGACATCATGCCCTGGCAGAGCGAGCCATGGGGTTTTGCCTGTTTAACAATGTTGCGATTGCTGCAGTTCATGCCTTGACGGAAAGAGAGCTAAATCGTCTGCTCATTATTGACTGGGATGTCCATCACGGAAACGGAACCCAGGACCTTTTCTGGACCAGTCCTCAGGTCGGTTTCTATTCCGCGCATCGCTGGCCATTCTATCCAGGAAGTGGTGACGAACATGAAACTGGCAGTGGCGACGGGCTGGGAACCACCTGTAATTTACCACTGGAAATGGGAATTTCACGACCGCAGTACCTGGAACAGTTTGAGCGAACGCTGGTCGATTTTGCCGCTCGCATCAACCCCGAGCTAATCCTGATTAGTGCCGGATTTGACAGTCACTATCTCGACCCGGTCGGCTCACTGGGATTGGAATCAAGCGATTTTGGTGAGTTAACCCGCATCGTACAACAACTGGCCAGCAACTACTGTGACAACAAGATCGTCAGCGTTCTCGAGGGTGGTTACCACTTGGAAGCCCTGGCCGAGTCAGTCGAGGTTCACCTACAACAACTCGCCAATTCTAGCGTTGATTCGGACCAGTAATCAACTCATCGATTACCAGAAAACAACCAGGTTCAAGGTCCAGATCGTACCAAAAACCAGGATCGTCCAGAGCAGCGGGCTGGCATACCAGCCATGCTGCGGCTCGACGCTCAAACGGTTTTCTAGCAACCGCTCGCGTGACTCTGCCAACCAGCCCCCCTCTTGAGACGGTAACGTGTTAAGGGAAGCAACTGCCGAAGACTCTTGTCCTGGAACACCTGCCGACTTGCTCGTCGCCCAGGTAAAGCCACGTAATTCATCGGCCGTTGCTCGACCGCGAACCAAGGTCGTAATCAACATGGCGAGTGCCGTTGCGGCAATTCCCCACAAGTATCCCCACCACTTGTTAGTCCACCAAATAGGCAACGCTTCCCAACGCCAAAACGGTACCTGATCAACAAAACGGGCCAAGCCGCAAATCATCCCGACTAACAAACCGATGGTCCCGGCACTGCGATGGACCGAAGTCAGGATTCCCATCATGTAGACCGTCAGCAGCGGAATGACGGAAACGCCAATCAGTTGCAAGTAGAGTTCAACCATACCCACTCCCATAAAGGGGATGTAACAAAACGACAAGGCAATCACAACGACAGTCGTGATTCGCGAGACCTTCACGTAATGCCGATCAGTCCCGTTGGGTACCAGGAACCGTGCGTAGACATCACGGGTAAAAACAGCTGCCAGTGCCGATCCAATCGAATCGAAGGTCGAAATACCACCCGCCAGCAAACCGGCCACGACCAGGGCCAGTAATCCCTCGGACAAGTGGTTCTGGATAAGTAACGGAAAAATGGTATCCGCCTCGGTCACCTCCGGATAAAGTCCGTGTCCCATGATTCCCAGCGTCACGTTAAACCACATTACTAATGCCGTCACGGCAGCTGCCACTACCGCCGCCATCTTGACATCCCATTCACTGCGAGCAGCCAGCATCCTCATTGACTGCGAATGGTTGACCACGCAATAGGCAGTCAAGGCAATAATCCAACCGATGACGACTAATACG
>CAZXJC010000317.1:0-3592 GCA_964640885.1 uncultured Pirellulaceae bacterium
TATGTGACCACAATTCCCGGTACGAACGTCAAGTATCACATGGAACCCATTCCTGCCGGCCAGGGTCCAATCGGCAGTCCGGCTAGTGAAGCAAAACGCAAGGCGATTGAAGGCCCCCAGTTTCAAACGGTGCAGCAACCGTATTGGCTAGGGAAATACGAATTGAGATGGGAAGAATATAAAGAATACATGGCGTTGCACGACATTTTCAAATCGTTTGAAACCCACAAAATACGCCCCCTTACCGAGAAGCATCAAGCCGCAGCGATTACCGCACCGTCGAACTTGTACGACACCAGCTTTACATTCGTAAACGGAGAAAACCCAAAACTTCCAGCCGTAACGATGAGCCAGTACGCGGCCAAGCAGTACACGAAATGGCTGACTGGCTTGACCGGTCGTTTTTACCGCCTTCCCAGTGAAGCAGAATGGGAATACGCTTGTCGGGCCGGCTCAACGACTGCTTATCACTTTGGAAATGATCCGGCCAAACTCGGTGAGTACGCCTGGTATTACGACAACTCGAATGAAACCACTCACCCCATCGGCCTTAAGAAACCAAATGCCTGGGGACTTCATGACATGCATGGAAACGTCGGCGAATGGACGCTGGACGAGCTATTCGAAGATGGTTACAAGCGACAGGGTGGGAAAACGTTGAAAGGCCTGGAAAGTGTCGGCTGGCCAACCAAGCTCTACCCCCGTGTCGTTCGTGGAGGTTCGTGGGATATGGATCCGGAAGATTGCCGCAGTGCCTTTCGCTTGGGGTCACACGATGACGACTGGCGTGGCGAAGACCCCAACATTCCGCTCAGCCCCTGGTGGTTTACTAGTGAAGCAGCCCTGGGCGTCGGCATGAGAATCCTCCGTCCTCTCAAGGCACCACCTCAAAAAGAACGGGAAAAATTCTGGCGAGCAGATCTCAAGGAAGTCCAGGAAGACGTTGATTTCCGTATCGAAGAAGAAGGCCGTGGAGCACTCGGTTACGTGGACCCCACGCTACCCCAGGCCATCAAGGAATTGAAATCTCGTAAACCGGGTAAGAATAAGTGATCAGGCTCGTCGTGCGGGTGCTCCCTGTAAGGACCCGGCACGCAGGTCTTTCCCTGACACCTTGCCCGACAAAGACCTGCGTTGACTGACGCTTAGGCCAGACCGAATTAAGGCCAACCGTCGAAATAAATATCAAAGATGGTTACGGTATCAACGATATTGGTTCGGCCATCCTGATTCACATCTGCAGCCAACCGAACGATGCTGTCGTTCGATCGGTAGTAGTAAAAGAATCGAACCAGGTCGCCAACATCAATCCGATTATCCCAATCCGTATCACCCGGGCATGGTCGGCTTTCCAGCCGGCAATCAGACTGATAGTCCTCGAAAATGACGGCAATATCCGAGATATCCGTCTTCCCATCCTGGTTCGTGTCAGCCAGTTGACGTACGACCGGTGCCTGATCGTTGTAGTAGTGGAAAAATCTCTCTAAATCACCCAGATCAATCTCCCCGTTCCAGTCTGTGTCGCCAGGGCAAGCTGCTTGAGCCGTGACAGCACAACCGCCAAGGATCAGCAAAACAGCCCAGCCTCGTAAAATACCTGAGGTTTTTTTCAGGAATAACATGGGACGTCCTCCTCTCGTAAAAAGGTCAAGTGAGCGATCGGTTAGACGATCGTTTTCGCTAACCGTCCAGCCGGAGCCTGCTGGCTCCGGCTACCAGGGAACTCGAAAAAGAACCGAAAAGTGAGACAAGAAAATGAGATTTCTGTGTTCAAATGAGGTCTCTCGGTAATAATAGTGACGTTCCAAAAAGCTCGCTGGCAGCTGTTTTCGGCCAGTTTAGGGTTATCTCATTGGCCCCCAGAAAACGAACCACCCATGGCATCATTTGGATCTGTGACACACTGGATCGGAGCACTGAAAAGTGGCGACCAGGAAGCTGCCCAGCAGCTTTGGGAGCGCTACTGGAGACGGTTAGTAGGACTTGCTGCCAAAAAACTCTCCGGGGCCCAACGACAAGCGACGGATGAAGAAGACATCGCTCAAATTGCCTTGAAGAGTTTTTTTCTCGGTGCTCGGGAAGGTCGCTTTCCACAACTGCAGGACCGTCACGACCTGTGGGCCTTGCTCGTACGAATCACGGCCAACAAGGCAATCGACAAACGCATCCACGACCGGGCCCAAAAACGAGGGGGGAACCATGTCATCCAGTCTATGGACCGAATGGTCGACTCCCAGTGGAGTGAACAACTGGAACCAGTTCTCGGTCAGCAACCAACACCAGAATTTGCCATGCAGGTCACGGAAGAATACCATCGACTACTGGCCGCTCTACCGGATGACACTTTACGAAAAATTGCCGTCTGGAAGATGGAACGGTTCACCCATGACGAAATCGCGGAAAAACTTGGCTGCGTACGTCGCACGGTACAGCGCAGACTGCAGCTCATCCAGCAGATTTGGACAGAAACAAAGGCCTAAGCCACTCAACCATGGAATCAAGTCAACACCCGTTACCCTTGAAAATCACTTTACAGATTGAGCAGATCTGTAGTGAACTGGAATCCGCCTGGCAAACGGACCAACCACCACCGCTGGAAGAGTTGCTTTCCCGGATCGACAAAGATTATCGATCTGATTTACTCTTCGAATTACTGTTACTGGAATTCCACTATCGGCAAACCGTTTCCGAAAACCTTGACCTCGCACATTATCACGATCGTTTTCCAGAACACGTAAACGTGATTAATCATGCCTGGGAAAAGTTACTTGGCCCTATCGCTTCCGCTGTTAGCGACCCACTGGCTGCCCACCAGCCACAAGCTATCCAAGCCAACTATTCCAAGCAATCATTGCACCGCGAGGGAGGCATCGGCCGTATTTGGATCGCTCATGACAGCAACCTGGACCGTTCGGTGGCACTCAAAGATCTACAACCACAATACACGGAAGACCCGGCAGTCCGTGAACGATTCATTCGTGAAGCCCAGATTACTGGAAAACTGGACCATCCCAACATCGTACCGGTTTACCAGTTGCGACAGGGAAGCGACGTCGCGGAACCGTTCTACACGATGCGACTGGTAGCAGGAAAAACGCTGCGTGAATTAATCACTCAGCACCATGTCGAACTCAAAAGGCGAGACCAGGTCAACCTACTGAACATCCTTAATACCGTGTGCCAGACGATTGCTTACGCCCACTCGCAGGGAGTCATTCACCGCGATTTAAAGCCAGACAATATCGTGGTTGGTGAATTCGGTGAGATCTTTGTGCTCGACTGGGGACTGGCCAAAGTCATCACGGAGGAGACCCCGGCAAGCGACCAGGCTACCACCTTCCCGGACACTGCGTCAGGTGAAACAAATCCGATGGGTAAAACCGTGGCAGGCAGCCGTATTGGTACACCCGCCTACATGTCCCCTGAGCAGGCTGCCGGCGCCACCGCTCAAATCAGTTTCTCAGCGGATGTCTACGGCTTAGGTGGCATCCTGTTCGAGATTCTCACCGGGCAACCGCCCCACCAGGCAACCGACACGGACGCCCTGATCAAACAAATCCAAGAAGCACCCACGCCGGCGGCGCGGTCCGTA